>JAUCGI010000044.1 GCA_030378035.1 Desulfobacterales bacterium HSG2 | reverse complement strand
GACTTACGAGGAGATCACCCCTGTCCAAGTGGGGCTCGGCATGGACGCGTTCTTGAATGATGAAATTGACGTGCTGGCCGCATTTATGAACATTCAGCCGCTGCTTCTGAAGGAACAGGGATTTGAGGACTTCACCTACATGCCCGCGTTCAGTTACGGGTATGATTTTTACAGCGGCGTTTATTTTGCGGCTCAGGCGACCATTGAAAAACAGCCGGATATGGTAAGGCGTTTCACAGAAGTGACGCTGCGCGGCTGGCAGGAGGCTTTCCGGGATCCGGCCGCGGCTGCAAAACAGATCATTGAGACGTATGCGCCCAAGGAGTCACTGCACCAGCAGACCGAGTCCTTAAAGATATTCCGGATGCTGGCGAAGTTGGGGGACGGCAAGAAGTTCCTCGGATGGATGGAATCTGAATATTGGGCAAAAGGGATTGATATCCTGCATCAGTTCAGGCAGATAGAGAAAAAAATCCCTGTAAAGGATGTGTTCGCATCGGAATTCCTGAAAACGGTTTATTTCGGGAAAAAATAATAATTTCAGCAGGACTTCCGAAGTTTTACAGACTTTGGAAGTCCGAACCAGAGAAAGGAGGGTGTGATGAAAAAGGTATGGGAGAGGTGGATTAAGATGGCGGTGTGTCTAATTATCGTTGCGATCTTTGCGGGGCAGGGATTTGCCAAAGAGCCGCTTCAGCCCGTCACGATTCAACTGAACTGGATGGCAAATGTCGAGTTTGCCGGGATTCTGCTGGCCAAGGAACAGGGGTGGTACAAAGCGGCCGGAATTGATCTGACCATCAGAGTAGTGTTGGGAGAGAAACCAAGTTTTAAAACCAGAGAAAGGAGGAAGTGATGAAAAAGGTATGTGTCAAAGTGATGGTGTGTCTGATTATCGTTGCGATCTGCGGAGGTCGGGGGCTTGCCAAAGAGCCGCTTCAGCCCATGACCATTCGGCTGAACTGGGTGACGAACGTGCAGTTCGCAGGTGTCCTGCTGGCCAAAGAGCGGGGGTGGTACGAGGAACAGGGGATTGATCTGACCATCAAAGGATGGGAACAGGGAATTTCGTCGATTGACGAAGTCCTTGCCGGAAAGGCTCAGGTCGGAGTGATCGAAGGGGCTGATATAATCAGATTCAGAGCAAAAGGAAAAAAGATAAGGGCGATTGCGACTCAGTTCCAGAAGTCTCCGTTCTGTCTGATGAGTAAGAAAAACCGGGGGATAAACACACCTGACCAACTGGCAGGAAAGAAAATCGGCATAACAGCCCCTTCCGGAGAGTTGATGGTAAAAATCGTACTGGCGAGCCGGGGCTTGAATTTTAATGACATTACCCCTGTTCAGATGGGATGGGATATCGGCCTCTTCATTGATGACAGCGTTGATACGATGCAGGCATATATGAATAACGAGCCCTTTCTGTTGAAAGAGAAGGGGTATGATGTCAACTATCTGCCCGCGTTTAAGTATGGATATGATTTTTATTCCGGGATATTTTTTGCGACCGATAAAATGCTCATGGAACATCCGGATCTGATTCAGAAGTTTCTGGATGTGTCACGCCGGGGATGGCAGGAGTCGTTCAAGGAACTGCCGGGGACCGTGCAGCTCATCGTAGAAAAATATTATCCCGAAGGCTCGGTCAGACAGCAGACCGAATCCCTGAAAGTCTTCAAATATGTGGCTGCCATGGGCATCGGGAAAAGTCTTATCGGTTTCATGGAGGAGCGGACCTGGAGGAAAGGAATTGACACCCTGCACAAATTCGGGCAGATTGAAAAGAAGATTCCTGCAACGGATGTGTTCACGCTGGAGTTTCTGAAGAAGTAAGATATCCCTCAGACCTCCGAGGTCTTACAAACGTGAAGCCAAGCTGTTTTGTTTGTAAAATAACAGAGAAAGGAAGATATGATGAAGAGACTATTCTCCCGCTGGCACATCGCCACAAAACTGCTTGCCATCAACCTGCTGATTCTCATGATATTCTCAGGTGTGATCGGCATTGTGTTCATCTCGTTTCACAAGATGGAAAACTTTATGACGACGATCATAAAACAGGATGTGGGCCAGATGCTTCGGAATGCGGATACTGGCAGAGAACTGAGCAACATATTTGCGGATACTTCCCATCTGAGAATGAAATTCATTGAAGAGGAAGACTTTTTGGCGAGCCGGGGGGAGCCGCTTCTCAAATCCGCGGAATCGCTTCTTGAACGGAACAGGAACACACACTTGGGAGAATATCTTCATGATTTCGTCCGAAACCTCCGTTCCCTTGTCAAACAGGCCGAGGTGGCCAGCAGCATATTAAAAAAGATGAAGTCATTCGAACATGAACTCGACACCCTCATGAACACCCTGGGCGATCTGATTGACAAGACAACGGTGCTGGTGATGATGGAAGGCAGGGATGTCTCGGGATTGGAGAAGCTGGCACTTGATCTTCCCTGGTATTGGGAGAAGCTTCTCCGGATAAGCATCCTTGTCAGAAAATCGAATTATGGGCATATTCATCTCACAACCGAAGAAGACAAAAGAGAAGAGAACTTGCAGCAAATATTTTCATTGCTTGACGAACTCGGCATGAGGCTCCTTCCCGTAAAGAAATCTGAGCCGGATGTGGCCGCGCTTGGCAAGACATTTGCAGACACGTTGCAACGCTATAAAGTGAGCATCGCCGAGTGCCATGAGGAACTGATGAAATTTCAGGAGCATATCAGTAAGACAGATGCTTCTCAGAAACAGGTGGTTGCGGCAATGCAGGAGACCGATACCCGGATATCGCAGAAAACGGAAGAGATTCAGAACCGCATTCGGGCCAGAACAGAATTCTCTGAGACAATTATCATTCTGCTCTCATGCGCCATTTTTGTCGTACTGGCGTTTATCACATACACTGTGTTCAGGATGGTGCGCCCCTTGAAAGCGATCATTGAGGGACTTACCGGCACATACAGACAGGTGTTGTCCGCTTCCGAACAGGTAACATCAAGCAGTCGTTCTCTGTCACAGGGATCCTCCGAACAGGCCGCATCCACAGAGGAGACATCCTCCTCCCTTGAAGAAGTTTCCTCCATGTCCCGGGAGAACGCTGAGAATGCGAACCATGCGGATCAGTTGGAGAAGGAGACGAACCGCCTCATTGAAAAGGCCGACGAATCCATGGATCAGATTATCCGTTCCATGAAGGATATCACGGAATCGAGCAGGACGACCTCGGAAATCATTCAGACGATAGATGATATCGCGTTCCAGACGAATCTTCTCGCGCTGAACGCGGCCATCGAGGCGGCCAGGGCCGGGGAGGCCGGGGCCGGGTTCGCGGTGGTCGCGGAGGAGGTGAGGCGTCTCGCCATGAGAGCCGCGGAAGCGGCAAGACATACCGCGACCATCATCGAGGGAACCATGAAAAAGATTGAAGAGGGATCAGCCATTGTCATCATCACCGGCGAAGGGTTTTCCCAAGTCGTCGGAAACGCGGCCAGAGTGGGAAAGCTGCTGGCGAGGATCGCCGCGTCCTCCGATGACCAGTCCGTGAAGATCACTCATATCAGCAATGCTGTGGGAGAGATTGAGAAGATCACCCATCGGAACGCGGCCAATGCCGAGGAATCGGCCGCGGCCGCGGCCGAGATGAACACTCAGGCCGGGCAGATGAGGGAATTTGTTGATGCCTTGCGAACCGTTGTCGGCGGGAAAAGTTCGTAGTTCCGCCTTTAGGCGGTGTTGCGGAACTACGAACGTAAAAACGGGGTATGTGTCAAGGTGTGTCTGGCCATGGAGATACTGCTCACAGGTCATGGACTTGCCAAAGCGTGTTTAACCTAAGTCTTCCGAAGTTTTACAGACTTGGGAAGACCGAACCAAAGAAAGGAGAAAGTGATGAGAAAAGTATGTGTCAAGGTGATGGTGTGTGTGGCTATGGCGACTCTGCTCACGGGACAGGGGCTTGCCAAAGACCCCCTTCATCCCATGACAATTCGGCTGAATTGGGCGACGAATGTGCAGTTCGCCGGAATTCTTCTCGCCAAGGAGCGGGGGTGGTACAGGGAGGCAGGGATTGAGCTGACTGTCAGGGGATGGGAGAAGGGCGTGTCACCGGTTGACGAAGTCCTTGCCGGAAAGGCGCAGGTCGGTGTGACCGATGCCTCCGCTTTGGTGAAATCCAGAATAAGGGGAGCAGGAATCAAAGCGGTCATGACGGCGTTCCAGAAATCGCCGATCTGCCTGATGAGCAAGAAGGAACAGGGGATCGAGACCGTCAAACAGCTCGTTGGGAAGAGAATCGGCATGAGCAATCCGAAAACGGAAGTGGCGGTCAGGATTATGATGAAGAATCAGGGACTGGATTATAAGGACATTATCCCTGTCAAATCGGGATGGGATCTCCAGCCGTTTATTGATGGCGAGTTTGATGTCTTTTTCGCGTTTCTGAACAACGAGCCGCTGGTCATGAAGAAGCTGGGGTATGAGGTCAATGTCATCCCCGGATTCAATTACGGATATGACTTTTACGCGGGAACCTGCTTTATGACGGAGAGAATGATCGCCGATCAACCCGACCTGTCCAGGCGATTCGTGAGTGTGACCTTGCGGGGATGGCGGGAGGCGTTTCGGGATACGGAGGCGACCGCGAAACTTGTCGTCGAAAAATATTATCCCCGGGGAACGGTTGAGCATCAGACCGAATCGCTGAAAGTGTTCAAATATCTGGCCACAGCAAGTGTCGGAGAAAGTCTCGTTGGCTTCATGGAGGAACGGATTTGGGAGAAGGGAATTGACACTCTGCACAAATTCGGGCAGATTGAGAAGAAGATTCCTGCAACCGATGTGTTCACCTTGGAGTTTCTGAAGAAATAAGATGGATTCCGAGGTCTTCCGAAGCCTTGCAGGCTTCGGAAGACCGAAACAAAAAAAGGAGGATGTGATGAAAAAGGTATGTGTCAATATGGTGGTGTGTCTAACTGTCCTGGCCCTGTTTACAGGACAGGGGCTTGCCAAAGAGCCGCTTCAGCCGATGACAATTCGGCTGAACTGGGTGACGAATGTGCAGTTCGCAGGGATCCTGATCGCCAAAGAGCGGGGGTGGTACAGGGAGGCAGGGATTGATCTGACCATCAAAGGATGGGAGCAGGGAATTTCGCCGATTGACGAAGTCCTTGCGGGAAAGGCTCAGGTCGGCGTGGCAGATGCTTCCGGTTTAGTAGAATCCAGAACAAAGGGATCGGGAGTCAAAGCGGTCATGACTGCGTTCCAGAAATCGCCGGTCTGCCTGATGAGCAAGAAAGAACGGGGAATTGAGACTGTCAGGGATCTCGTCGGAAAAAAGGTCGGCGTGAGCACTTCGGATGCGGAAGTGATAATCAGGATCATGTTGAGGAATCAGGGACTGGAATATAAAGACATCATCCCTGTCAAGGTGGGATGGGATCTCCAGCCGTTTCTTGATGACAAGTTTGACGTTTTTTTCGCATTTCTGAACAACGAGCCGCTGCTCATGAGGAAGCTGGGGCATGAGGTCAATGTCATCCCCGGATTCAAGTACGGATATGACTTTTACGCGGGGACCTGCTTTATGACGGAGACGATGATCGCCGAGCAGCCCGACCTGTCCAGGCGATTCGTGGATGTGACCTTGCGGGGATGGCGGGAGGCATTTCGGGATATGGAAGCGACAGCGAAACTTGTCGTCGAAAAATATTATCCCCGGGGAACGGTTGCACATCAGACAGAATCGCTGAAAGTGTTCAAATATCTGGGCACATTAGGCTTCGGGGGAAGTTTTACCGGCTTAATGGAGGAGCGGATTTGGGAGAAGGGAATTGACACTCTGCACAAATTCGGGCAGATTGAGAAGAAGATTCCTGCAACCGATGTGTTCACTTTGGAGTTTCTGAAGAAATAAGACGGATTCCAAGGTCTTCCGAAGCCTTGCAGACTTCGGAAGACCGAAACAAAAAAAGGAGGATGTGATGAAAAAGGTATGTGTCAATATGGTGGTATGTCTAACTGTCCTGGCCCTGTTTACAGGACAGGGGCTTGCCAAAGAGCCGCTTCAGCCGATGACGATTCGGCTGAACTGGGTGACGAATGTGCAGTTCGCGGGAGTCCTGCTCGCCAAAGAGCGGGGGTGGTACAGGGAGGCAGGGATTGATCTGACCATCAAGGGATGGGAGCAGGGAATTTCGCCGATTGACGAAGTCCTTGCCGGAAAGGCGCAGGTCGGTGTGGCCGATGCCTCCAGTCTGGTGAAATCCAGAATAAAAGGATCAGGAATCAAAGCGGTCATGACCGCGTTCCAGAAATCGCCAACCTGCCTGATGAGCAAGAAGGAACAGGGGATCGAGACTGTCAGAGATCTCGTCGGAAAAAAGATCGGCGTGAGCACTCCGGATGCGGAAGTGATAATCAGGATCATGTTGAGGAATCAGGGACTGGAATATAAAGACATTATCCCTGTCAAGGTGGGATGGGATCTCCAGCCGTTTATTGATGACAAGTTTGACGTCTTTTTCGCATTTCTGAACAACGAGCCGCTGATCATGAAAAAGCTGGGGTATGAGGTCAATGTCATCCCCGGGTTCAAGAACGGATATGACTTTTACTCAGGGACCTGCTTTATGACGGAGACAATGATCGCCGAGCAGCCCGACCTGTCCAGGCGATTCGTGGATGTGACCTTGCGGGGATGGCGGGAGGCGTTTCGGGATATGGAGGCGACCGCGAAACTTGTCGTCGAAAAATATTATCCCCGGGGAACGGTTCCGCATCAGACCGAATCCCTGAAAGTGTTCAAATATCTGGCCACAGTAAGTCTCGGAGAAAGTCTCGTTGGCTTCATGGAGGAACGGATTTGGGAAAAGGGAATTGACACCCTGCACAAATTCGGGCAGATTGAGAAGAAGATTCCTGCAACCGATGTGTTCACCTTGGAGTTTCTGAAGAAATAAGATGGATTCCGAGGTCTTCCGAAGCCTTGCAGGCTTCGGAAGACCGAAACAAAAAAAGGAGGATGTGATGAAAAAGGTATGTGTCAAGATGGTGGTGTGTCTAACTGTCCTGGCCCTGTTTACAGGACAGGGGCTTGCCAAAGAGCCGCTTCAGCCGATGACAATTCGGCTGAACTGGGTGACGAATGTGCAGTTCGCGGGAGTCCTGCTCGCCAAAGAGCGGGGGTGGTACAGGGAGGCAGGGATTGATCTGACCATCAAGGGATGGGAGCAGGGAATTTCGCCGATTGACGAAGTCCTTGCGGGAAAAGCTCAGGTCGGCGTGGCAGATGCTTCCAAGTTGGTGGAATCCAGAACAAAGGGATCGGGAGTCAAAGCGGTCATGACTGCGTTCCAGAAATCGCCAGTCTGCCTGATGAGCAAGAAAGAACGGGGAATTGAGACTGTCAGGGATCTCGTCGGAAAAAAGATCGGCGTGAACAATCCGGAAGCGGAAGCGGCGGTCAGAATTATGATGAGGAATCAGGGACTGGATTATAAAGACATTATCCCTGTCAAGGTGGGATGGGATCTCCAGCCCTTTCTTGATGACAAGTTTGACGTCTTTCTCGCATTTCTGAACAATGAACCGCTGATTATGAGGAAACAGGGGCATGAGGTCAATGTGATCCCCGGATTCAAGTACGGATATGATTTTTACGCGGGGATCTGTTTTATGACAGAAACGATGATCAGCGAGCAGTCCGACCTGTCCGGGAGATTCGTGAGTGTGACCTTGCGGGGATGGCGGGAGGCGTTTCGGGATATGGAGGCGACAGCGAAACTTGTCGTCGGAAAATATTATCCCCAGGGAACGGTTGAGCATCAGACAGAATCGTTGAAGGTATTCAAATATCTGGCCACGTTAGGCCTCGGAGGAAGTTTTACCGGCTTAATGGAGGAGCGGACTTGGGAGAAAGGAATTGACACGCTACACAAATTCGGGCAGATAGAAAAGAGGATTCCTGCAAAAGATGTGTTCACGCTGGAGTTTCTCAAGAAGTAAGATATCCCCTCAGACCTCCATCCCCTCAGACCTCCGAGGTCTCTGAGACCTCGGAGGTCTGACAAATATGGGTGTGTTCCACCTCCACCTGTCATTCCGGGCAGGACTGAAAAAATGGGACATTTTTTCAGTCCTGACCCGGAATCCATAGCTGAAGTCGGAAAATGTCCGTCTTTCAAATTTGACATGATGGGTAGATGGGACACACCCACAAATATGGAGGTCTGACAAATATGTGAACTGGCGAAGCTGATAAGAGGCCAAGCCGTTTTGTTTGTAAAACAACAGAGAAAGGAAGGCATAATGAAGAAATTATTCTCCCGCTGGCATATCGCCACAAAGCTGCTTGTGATCAACCTGGCCATTTTCCTCATATTCGGCGGTGTCGTCACCGCTGTTTTCGTCACATTTCACAATATCGAGGAATTTATGACAAAGATTGTGAATGAGGATGTGAAGCAGATCATCCGTAACGCGGATACAGGAAGAAAACTGAGCAATATATTTTCAGACACATCTCACCTCAGAATGAATTTTCTTGATCAGGATGATTTTTTAAAGCTTCACGGGGAGGATATTGTCAATGCCGCGGAATCGCTGCTTACCCAAGAGACAGACCCCCTCATGAGAGAATCCCTTCAGGATTTCATTCAGAACCTCCGATCTCTTGTCGGAGAGGCCGCGGCTGTCAGCGATATATTCAGAGAAATGACTTCTCTTGAGCAGGAACTCGATACCGGCATGGGCACGCTGAATGATCTGATCGTCAAAACAACGGTCATGGTGATGATGGAAGGGAGAGATGCCTCTGCTTTGGAGAAGGTGAATCTTGACATCCCCTGGTACTGGGAAAAACTTCTTCGCATCAGCATTCTTATTGACAAATTCACTCAGGACCATATTCACGCGGCAACCGCGGAGGTAGCGGAAAAAGAGGATAAGATAACAGAGAAGATATTCTCATTAATCAGCGAGCTTGAGGTGAGATGCCAGCCCATGACCGAGTCTGAGCCGGATGTGGCAGCGTTCGGGAAGAAATTTGCGGAGACACTCGGCCGCTATGAGGAGGCCATTGCCGATTATCAGAACAGGCTGACGACATTTCAGGAGATGATCAGTAAGACAGAGGCATCACAAAGAGAGGTGCTCTCCGTGATGCATAAGACAGACATCCGGATCGCTCAGAAAACATCGGGTATTCAGGAGCGGATCCGGTCCAGAATACGATTTTCAGAGAAGGTTCTCATTCTTCTGTCAGCAGGGATTTTCGTGGCTCTGCTCTTCATCACTTACTTTGTTTTCAAAATGGTCCGTCCTCTGAAAGAGATTATCGGAGGACTGACCCAGGCTTACAAAAACGTCTTATCCGCTTCCGAACAGGTATCATCAGTCAGCCGCGCCTTGTCCGAGGGATCCTCCGAGCAGGCCGCATCCGCAGAGGAGACCTCGTCATCCCTTGAAGTGGTCTCCTCAGCGGCCAGAGAGAACGCGGCCGGCGCGAATCACGCGGACAAACTGGAAAATGAGACCAACCAACTGATTGGGAAGGCCAACGCGTCAATGGACGAGCTGACCCGCTCAATGGCGGATATTTCCGAATCGAGCAAGGCGACCTCGAAAATAATTAAAACAATAGACGAGATCGCATTCCAGACCAATCTTCTCGCCCTGAACGCGGCCATCGAGGCGGCCCGGGCCGGCGAGGCCGGGGCCGGGTTCGCGGTGGTCGCGGAGGAGGTGAGGCGTCTCGCGACGGGGGCAGCGGAAGCGGCAAGGCATACAGCGGCCCTCATCGAGGGAACCATGAAAAGGATTGAAGAGGGGGCAGCCATTGTCATCATCACCGCCGAATCCTTCTCCGAGGTGGTCGGAAACGCGGCCAGAGTGGGCAAGCTCCTGGCGAAGATCGCCACGGCCTCCGATGACCAGTCCCTGAAGATATCACATATCAGCAATGCTGTGGGAGAGATCGAGAAGATCACCCAGCGGAACGCGGCCAATGCCGAGGAATCGGCCGCGGCCTCGGCCGAGATGAACACTCAGGCCGGGCAGATGAAGGGATTTGTGGATGCCTTACAAACCGTTGTCGGCGGAAAAAGTTCGTAGTTCCGCCTTTAGGCGGCCCGCAGCACCGCCTAAAGGCGGAACTACGAACTTTCTGGAACTACGAACTTTCTGAAAAAAAACAGGAGGGTCAGATGATTCTCGTAAGTGCGTGTCTGATCGGCATGGCCTGCCGTTATGACGGTCTGAGCAAACCCGATGAAAAAGTTATCCGATATATCCGGGATAAATGGTGGTTCCCTGTCTGTCCCGAACAGATGGGCGGTCTGGCCACCCCCCGGGAGCGGGCTGAGATTGTGGGAAACCGTGTCTTGTCCCTCAGCGGAAACGATGTGACGGAAGCTTTTGAGAAAGGAGCGAGGGAAACCCTGAAACTCGCGAAAATGGTCCGCGCGACAGAAGCCGTTCTCAAGTCTCTGTCCCCGTCCTGCGGGTGCAGAATGGTCTATGACGGAACATTTTCGGGCACATTGCGGCCCGGTGCCGGCAAAACGGCTCAGGTACTGATGGAGAATGGTATTCGGGTCGTTTCGGAAGAGATGCTTGAAAATTTTGGTCTGTCATAGGTTAAACAGGTTAAATTAAAACCGGGAATTGCAGGGCAGCCTTGCAATCCCCAATCAAACAAAAGGAGGATGTATGAAGAAATGTGTTGTTTTTGTAATCATGGTGTGTTCGCTCTTCTTTTCCGCATCAGTTGATGCCGAAGAGCCGATTCATATCGGCCTGTCCGCGCCCATGACCGGACAGCAAGCCCAGTACGGACAAAGCATGAAAAAAGGGATTGAACTGGCCATTGACCGGATTAACGAGGCTCACGGCATTAACGGGCGTCCCATCCGACTGGTTGCCAAGGATACCCGGGGAAACTTGAAAGCCGCGAAGAAAATAGCGAGAAGGTTCACAAGGGACAAACGAATCGTCGCGGAAATCGGGGGCTTTTCCAGCAGTGCTTCGATGGCAGCGCGAGCGGTATATGAGAAGGCAGGGATGGTTCAGCTTTCACCCACGGCATCCCATCCTTCCTTTGCTCCGGGAAGCCCGTGGAGTTTCACCATCAACGCAACCGAAGAAGATAAGGGACCGTTTGCAGCTCGTATGGCAGTGGAGATATTGGGTAAGAAAAGATTGGCCCTGTTGTTTTCAAACGATGACTGGGGCACTGCCGCGCGAACTTTCTTCATTAATGAAGCAAAACGGCTCGGGGCAGATATCCTGGCTCAGGAATCTTTTCTCAGAGGAACCCGGGATTTTACAGCGATCATCAAAAGGCTTCGAGCGGCAAAACCGGAGCTTCTGTGCATTATTTCGTATTATAATGACGGAGCGGTCATTCTCAGACAGTGCCGGGAAATCGGATGGGATGACGTGACAGTGATGGGACCGAATTCGATGTATTCTCCCGCATTGCTTGAACTTAGCGGACCTGCTGCCGAGAATGTATATACCTTCACTACATTTTTCCCAAAGGAACCCCGGGCCGAGGTTCAGAAATTTGTGAAGGAATTTGAAGCCCGATACCGGAGCACTCCCGGATTGGTGGCCGCGCTGGGTTATGACGCGATGAACCTGCTGTCTCAGGCAATAAAAAACGGAGGAGCGGATCGCGGGGCAATTCGTGACGCGCTTGCGAAGATCAGCGATTTTGAGGGCGCTACCGGCAAAATAATGTTTGACAAATATGGGAGCAGAGTTTTAAAAGACTTTCTCATATTACAGGTGAAAAACGGTGAGTATGTTTTGTATTCCGAAAAGGAATAAACCACAGAACCGGAGTGCAAGCTTGTCTTGCACCCGAAACAAAGGGAGGATGTATGAAAAAACGTATGGAAATTGTATTTGTAACATTGATGTGTTCGCTCCTGTGTTCCGCATCGCCTGAGGCGAAGGAACCGATTCATATCGGCCTGTCCGCGCCCATGACCGGCCAGTATGCGGGATACGTAGACAGCTTCAAAAAGGCGATTGATCTGGCCATTGAGACAATTAACAAATCCGGCGGAATTGACGGACGTCCCATAGAACTGATCGTCATGGACAGCCAGGGAGACCAGAAAATCGCCAAGAGGATCGCGAGAAAGTTCGCTGAAGATAAACGAATCATCGCGGAAATCGGGGATTTAACCAGTACTTGCTGCATGGCAGCCTCGACGACTTACCAGAGAGCCGGCCTGCTTCAGTTGTCGCCGACAGCCTCTCACCCGTCGTTTGCTCCGGGAAGTCCGTTCAGCTTCAGTGTCGCCATGACCCAGGAAACAATAGGACCCATCATGGCCCGCAATGTGGTAAAAAAGCTGAACAAAAAAAGACTGGGAGTCCTTTACCTCAACACGGACTGGGGAGTTGCCGTACAAAAATTTTTCACCGAGGCTGCCAAAGGACTCGGTGCTGAAATTGTCGCTTTGGAATATTATCTTGAGGGCGTGACAGATTTCAAGCCTGTTCTTGAAAAGCTGAAAGCCTCAAATCCGGATATTCTGTTCACAATCCTACTGTATCGTGACGGCGTGGCTGTCAGCAAACAGCGACAGGAAATCGGATGGAATGATGTGGCAATGGCGGGAACTTCAGCATTATATACCCGTGAGCTGCTTGAACTCGGCGGGGACGCGGTGGAGAATCTTTATACATTTGCCACGTTTTTTCCGAAAGATCCGAGAACGGAAGTGCAGGACTTTGTCAAAGGCTATCAGGCCCGCTATGAAACATCTGCTGACTTATTTGCGGCTCGCGCCTATGATGCGATGAATCTGTTGACCAAAGCCATCATAAAGGGAGGAACCGATCGCAAGGCGGTTCGCGATGCGCTGGCGGCCACCAAGGACTTTCCCGGGACCACCGGCAAAATCACTTTTGACCGGCACGGAAATGTTGTAAAGGAAGTTGTCCTGTTACAGGTGAGAAACGGGGAGTTTGTCTTATATTCTGAGAAATAAACCTGAACCGGAGTGCAAGGCAACTTGCGCTCCGCCATAACAAAGGAGGATGTATCAAAAAATGTATGGGAAACCTGTTTTTTATGTTGACAACATGGCAAGTTTCATTTAAGCAATGAAAATCAGCTTTAAGGAGGTGGTGATATGAATAAGATTTAAGACCTGAGTGACAGGTCCGGCGGCCTGACGCTTTTCAGGGAGGTCTGAGAGGCTTATTAACATAAAGGTATTCGCTGGCCGGCAAATACGGAAGCATGGTTTTAAAAGATTTTCTCATGTTACAGGTGAAAAACGGCAGGTATGTTTTGTATTCCCAAAAGGAACAAACCACAGAACCGGAGTGCAAGGTTGTCTTGCACCCGAAACAAAAGGAGGATGTATGAAAAAATGTATGGTTTTTGCAATCATGGTGTGTTCGCTCTTCTTTTCCGCATCAGTTGATGCCAAAGAGCCGATTCATATCGGTCTGTCCGCGCCCATGACCGGGCAGCAGACAGGCGTCGGGAATAACTTCAAAAGAGGCATTGAACTCGGTCTTGACCGGATCAGTCAGACCGGAGGAATCAACGGGCAATCCGTCAAACTGATTGTCAGAGATTCTCAGGGATCGGCTAAAATGGCCAAACGGATCGCGAGAAAATTTGCGGAAGACAAAAGAATTGTCGCGGTAATCGGGGATTATACCAGCACTTGCTCAATGGCTGCCCAACCCGTATATCACAGAGCCGGTATGGTTCAGTTGTCTCCCACATCATCTCATCCGTCTTATGCTCCGGGAAGTCCCTTCAGTTTCGGTATCCCGGGCACAGATCAGGTACTCTGTTCTTTTTTGGCACGCGCGGCTGTAAAACGGTTACAGAAAAAGAAACTGGCTGTGCTTTACTTGAATAACGACTGGGGGGCTGCCGCGCAAAAGATATTTGCTGATGAGGCCAGAAAACTTGGCGCGGAGGTGCTCGCCGCGGAAAGCTATCTTGAAGAAACCCGGGATTTCATACCCGTTCTCGAAAAACTTCGTTCCAAAGGACCCGAAGGCCTGTTTCTCATCTCTCTCTACACCGACGGGGAGAGGATCATCAGGCAGCGCCACCAACTGGGATGGAATGAGGTGGCTGTCATAGGATCCCCTGATCTGTATTTTCCGAAAAATCTCAGGGTCGGGGATGAGGAAGTGAAGAATCTTTATACAGTTACATACTTTTTCCCGGATCGATCCCGGGCGGAAGTTCGCAAATTTATGGAAGAGTATGAAACCCGTCACAATGAAATTCCTGATCAGAATGCCGCGCTTGCCTTTGACGCGGTAAACCTTTTGGCCCGGGCCATGAAAACAGGTGGAACAGAACGCCGGGCAATTCGTGATGAACTGGCCAGGATAAAAGATTTTCCGGGTGTTACCGGGAAAACCTCATTCACTGAACACGGAGATGTTATAAAAGAGTATCCACTGCTGCATGTGAAAAATGGTGAGTTTGTCGTGTATTCTGAATAAGGAACGAACCGGAGAACCGGAGTGCAAGTCAGCCTTGCACTCCGCTAACAAAGGAGGATGTATGAAAAAACGTATGAGAATCGTATTTGCAACCTTGATGTGTTCGCTCTTCTTTTCCGTATTAGCTGATGCCAAAGAACCGATTCATATCGGCCTGTCCGCGCCCATGACCGGGCAATATGCCGGATACGGAGAGGGCTTTAAAAACGCGACTGATCTGGCCGCTGACCGGATCAACAACGCCGGCGGCATTGACGGAAGGCCCGTTGAAGTGATAGTCAGAGACAGTCAGGGAGACCCCAGGCTTGCCAAGCGTGTCGCGAGAAAATTCGCAGAGGACAAACGAATCGTTGCAACCGTCGGAGACATAACCAGCAGTTGCTGCATGAGCGCTCAGTCCATTTATCAGAGAGCAAAGCTGGTCCAGTTATCGCCCACAGCCTCTCATCCCTCGTTTGCCCCGGGAAGTCCGTTCAGTTTCGGAATTAACGGGATCCAGTCCGGCAGGAGTCAGTTTATGGCCCGCACGCTTGTCAGTGTTTTCAGGAAGAAGAGAGTGGCTGTGATTTATCTGAATAACGACTGGGGCGTGATGGCACAGAAATTCTTTGTCGGGGAAGCTGAGAAACTCGGCCTGAAAATTACCGGAGTGGAGAGCTATTTTGAAGGAACCGAGGATTTCAGGCTGCCTCTTGAAAAACTTCGCAAAGAAAATCCGGAAGTCCTGTTTCTCTTTTCCATGTATGAAGACGGCGCGCTCATCTGTAAAGAGCGTCAGGAGATCGGATGGAACGACGGGGCTGTCATAGGGTCTGATACCCTGCATTCGCCAAAATTTATCAGGAAGGCCGGCGCATCATCCGAAAATGTGTATATGTTCACCTCATTTTTTCAGGAAGCTCCTGACACTCAGATTCAGGCGTTTGTAAAGGGTTATCAGACGCGTTTCAACATCTCGCCGGATATAACGGCAGCACTTTCGTATGATGCCATGAATATATTGGCCAAGGCAGCAACCCGGGGCGGTACCGACCGAAAAGCGATCCGGGACGCGCTCACAAAGATCACGAATTTTCCGGGAATTACAGGTGAAATGACCTTTGACGAACATGGAAATGTCGAAAAAACGTCCAGTATCCTGCAAGTAAAGAACGGCAAGTTTGTTTTGTTTTCAGGGAAATAAGAACAAGTTCGTAGTTCCGCCTTCAGGCGGGCCGCCTAAAGGCGGAACTACGAACTACAAAGGAGGTAAGATGAATCTGCACATATCAAAATGGAAGATGACAACAAAACTTTTTCTGATCAATCTGACGGCTGTTTTTGTGCTTGCCGGGATCCTCGGCATGGTCTTTTTTTCATCTGAAAAGATCGGAAACCTGGTCACGACGGTTGTCAGCAGAAACGTGAAGCAGGTGACAAAGAATACCGAACTGGGAAGCAGGCTCACCGATGTTTTCGCGGATCTGCTGATAGGCATGTTCCACCATGGCCATGAAAAAGAGCTGAAGGAGAGATTGGGCCGATTTGAACAGACCGTCACTACGCTCACCTCCCTGAGCGACAATGCGGAACTGGCCACCTCACTTCAGGAATTTGTTCCGAAACTCATGGCGCTTCTTGAGCAATATGATCTTGTCAACAAGATTTTCCAAGAATTCGGAACGATTGAGAATGATTTCATCTATCGTCTTGAAGTGCTCCGGGATATTATTGACGAGAACATGGATATGCAGGAGGAAAACACACCTGCCATGCGCCATCTGGAACAACTACAGTCCATGTCCACCCGGTATCGGGAGACCTTCTTCCGGATTGCGGCCCAGATCACGACCATGAAACGGGGAGACGAAGCGTCTGAAACCGGGAAAAAGGAGAACGCCGCACATCCGGTCATCACGGCTCTGGATTACTTTGTTCTGGAACTCCAAACCCTGATGAGCGCGGCCCCTGAAATTTCCGAGCAGGGCAAACAACTCACAGATATTCTCACAACATATAAGGATACATTTGTCCGGTTTCAGCAGGCCGGCACGGAATTTCAGGAACAGCTCAAAGCAGTGAATGACGGCAAAGAACAGGTGATGTCTGTCTTAAAGAAGATGAATGCGGAGACAGCCCGGGCGGCCGCCAATGTTCGGAAAGATATCGGAAGCAAAATGGAAACAGGGAGGTATGTTATCCTTGTCCTGTCAGCCATAATCCTGGGGGTATTGGGGCTTATCATGTATTTTACCTGGAAACTGATCCGGCCTCTGAAAAAAATTATCCAAGGCCTTACCGGAAGCTATAAGCAGGTGTTATCCATATCAAATCAGGTATCTTCGGCCAGCCAGTCATTGGCTAACGGCTCATCCGAGCAGGCAGCGACCTCGGAAGAGACCGCTTCATCTCTTGAGGAAATCTCCTCAGTGTCCAAGGGGAACGCGGAGAATGCGAATCAGGCGGACCGGTTGGAAAAGGAGACAAACCGGCTGATTGAGCAGGCATACACGTCAATGGAGGGACTGACCCGTTCAATGGAAGCAATTTCCGAATCGAGCAAAGAGACCTCGAAAATCATCAAGGCGATAGATGAGGTCGCGTTTCAGACCAATCTTCTGGCGCTGAACGCGGCCATTGAGGCGGCCCGGGCCGGCGAGGCCGGGGCCGGATTCGCTGTGGTCGCTGAAGAGGTGAGGAATCTGGCCCTGAGAGCCACGGACGCGGCAAGGCATACCGCGACCCTCATCGAGGGAACCATGAAAAAGATCGAAGAGGGGGCAGCGATTGTCATCGTCACCGGCGAATCCTTCTCCGAGGTGGTCGAAAACGCGGCCAGAGTGGGCAAGCTGCTGGAGAAGATCGCCGCGGGTTCCGATGATCAGTCCGTAAAGATCGAGCATATCAGCAACGCGGTCTCGGAGATCGACAAGATCGCCCAGCGGAATGCGACCAATGCCGAGGAATCGGCTTCGGTCTCCGAGGAGATGAATGCCCAAGCCAGGCAGATGAAGGGATTTGTGACGGATCTGGAGATTCTGATCGGATGAGAGTTCCGGGTTCCGGACTCCGTCACTCGGAAAACCGGCAACAGAGAAACCTGATGACTGAGTAATACAGACTTTGAGACACCCAAACTCATAAACTCATAAACACCCAAACTCATAAACACCCAAACTCCCAAACTCCCAAACTCATAAACTCATAAACTCACAAACTCCCAAACTCCCAAACTCCCAAACTCACAAACTCCCAAACTCACAAACTCACAAACTCCCAATTCCCAAAGCCTCCCTGTATTCCTTCAAAGCCTTTTCATAATAATTCCCAAGATTCTTCAATGCCACCCCCCAGTTGGCCCACGCATTCATACAATTCGGATCGCGCTTTATTGCTTCCCGGTACTTTTCGATGGCCTCTCCGTACCGACCAACGTCGTTTAACACCACCCCCCAGTTATACCATGCATCTGAGTCATCCGGGTCGCGCTTTATGGCCTCCCGGTACTTCTCCACAGCCTCCTCATATCTCCCGAGATTCTTCAGCGCGACACCCCAGTTATTCCACGCGTCCGAGTCATCGGCCCTGTATCTGACGGCCTCCTGATATTTCTCAATGGCCTCCTCATATCTGCCAAGCTCATTCAGAAGCACCCCCCAGTTGTACCAAATATCCGCATGATCCGGTTTGAGTTTGACAGCCTCCTGATATTTTTCTGCGGCTTCCTCATATCTGCCAAGCCTGTTCAGGACAACTCCCCAGTTGGTCCACGCATTGACATGCCCGGGCCTGATTTTTACAGCCTCCTGATATTTTTCCATGGCCTCCTCGTATCTGCCCAGCGCATTCAGTGCCGCGCCCCAGTTGTTCATCGCATCCGCATGATCGGGGCTGAGATTTGTCGCTTCCTGATATTTTCTGATGGCCTCCTCATACCTGCCCAGAGCATTCAGAGCCACTCCCCATCTGTAACGGGTGCCCGCATGATCCGGTCTGAGTTTTACAGCTCTCCGGTATCTCCCCGCAGCATCTTCATATCTGCCCAGAGCATTCAGAGCCATCCCCTGGTTATACCAGGCATAGAAGAATCCGGGATCAGCATCTGCGGATTGTCGGAACGCCTCAGCAGCGCTTTGAAATTCTCTCTTATGATATAAGGCGTTACCCAAGTAAAACCGGCTTTGGCCCGGGTCTGATTTGTCAAGCCCTGCGTCTTCTTCAAAGAGCCGGGCTGCGTCATCATATCGTTTCTCACCGAGACACCTGAGACCTCGCTCAAGCAAAGAACCCTTTTCAAGAATTTCAGATAACTCCTCATAAGTTATCCCCTTCTCCCGGGCAATATCCTTCAGATCGCTGAGTTTCGGTGGCTGATCAATCCTGGCCAGTTCACTCTTAACCGCGTCCGTCACCTCGTCAATATCCGGGCCGCACCCTTTTCCCAGCACCGCAAAAACAGCTCCGACCACGCATAATACCAATAAGATATCTTTTTTATTCATTTGAATTTAAACTTGAACTTGAACTTAAACTTCTGAGTATAGGACAAAAAATGGATTCCGGGTCGGAAATGCCGGGAATCCTGCCCGATTCCCGGCATTTCCGCCCGGAATGACAGATGCCCGTTTTTCAGGCATCTGGATTTTTTTGTCCTGTACACAGCTTAAACTTATAAACTTGAGTATAGGACAAAAAATGGATTCCGGGTCGGAAATGCCGGGAATCCTGCCGATTCCCGGCATTTCCGCCCGGAATGACAGATGCCCGTTTTTCAGGCATCTGGATTTTTTTGTCCTGTACACAGCTTAAACTTATAAACTTGAGTACAGGACAAAAAATGGATTCCGGGTCGGAAGTGCCGGGAATCCTGCCGATTCCCGGCATTTCCGCCCGGAATGACAGTGTGCCAGTTTTCAGGCATCCGGAGCTTTTTGTCCTGTACGCAGCTTATAAACTTAAACATGAACATGAACTTAAACCCGAACATTCATTTGCAGGCAAGTTCATGTTCAAGTTCAAGTTCACGGGATCCTAATCAGAATTATTGTTGTTTATCTGCCTCCGGCTGCCCGGAGATAATGCCTCTCACCAGATTGCTGTCACCCAGTACCGCGGCCGCGCCTTCCAAGCCCGCTCCTGTCCCCGAGACAAGCACCCGGGGAACTTTCACAATATCAGGGTTCGCGACAGCGGCCTGGAGAATCTTTTCCAGCGCGGCCAACTGCATGACCTTGTCTTTTCCCAGAACCGCCACCTGGCTCTCCTGCCCTTTGGCGATCTCCATGAGTTTCAGTTTTTCCCCTTCGCCCTTTAACTGGGCGGCCATCTTATCTTTCCTGGCAATATCCACCCGGATTTCAGCCGCGACCAGCTCGGGCTGCTGATCCGCGGTTGCCCGGGCTTTTTCTGTGGTGATCCGCTGATCCTGTGCGTCTTTCTCCTTCTTGAATGTCTCTTCCAACTGACCGGCCAGTTGCTCACGCAGCCTTGCCACCAGAAGTTCGGGTGGAACCACCGAATCAACGAGACGGACATCCTTGATGGTGATGCCGGCCTTTTTCCCTTCGGGAATAACCGCCTTTTCAATGTTCTCCTCAACGGCCACCCGGTTCTCATCAATAAGACTCAGCACTTTCTCTGCCGCGCAGATATTCCTCACAACGGAACGGATGGAAGGTGTAACCACTTTGTCCTCGGCCGCTGCCACACTACCCACGGAGGCCACAAGAAACGGCGCGTCTTTGGGTTCGACCTGGACCTGAATGCGAAGCTCCTGGGGCACCAGCCAGCCCTCCATTCTCGTAAAGATGGCTGAATCGGCAGCGTTCTTAGGAATTGACACAGTTTCTGATCGCTCCTTCTGCGTGATCCTGCCCTCCTGAGTTACCTGAAGATCAATATAGCGGCGCTTATATCCGCCTTTGTAGTTCCAGGTCTGAACCCTTGTATCGATCTCAGTGACGTTATACGCGACTTTGTTCAGATAATAACGCCCCGGAGGCTTGGCTTCATTCCATACGCCTACGGACCCTTTTTTCACAAGAGGCACGGTCATGGAGCCGGCAAGCTCATGAGGAACTCCGGCGAGCTCATGCTCGGGGGTCTCCTGAACATTTGATTTTATGACGCCCACAAAGCCGGCTCGGATATCCGTGGCCTTCTGAGTCTTTATCTCAAAGAGATATTTGTTCAGACGATATTTCCCGGGTGTGAGCACATTCAACTGAGGACCTTTTTTCCCGCCGTTTTTCAGAAAATAGGTCGCTTCAAGCATCTGCTTTACCTTGCCTTTGGGCCATTCCTCCGCAAGATACTGGTCTTTTTTCAGAGGTTCCCCGTCTTTGGCGGTGATAAACCCGTACTCACCCTCCTTAATCTGAGAGAGCGGAAGTTCCTCCACATCGTAAAGCACATTCAGAAGTAACTGAAAGCGAAATCCCGGAGGAAGAATCTCTGCCTGAGGGCCTTTCTCTCCCTCAAATGCGATGATCTGCCCGGGCTTCATTGGCTTTCCGCCATAGATCCGTTTGAGATGCCCCACCTTATCCGCGTCTATAATCACATAAGATGTTGACAGAATAAGAAACAGGGCAAGAACAACGGCCCCCGCCTGGGCCAGATGCGCGGCCAGTTTCATCTCCCTGGGGAAGAGCAGCGGCGCAACAATTGCGAAGATAATCGCGACAAATGCCAAAAGAACCAAAGTCATTGTTTTTTCCTTTCGTTTTGATGTTAAGAACAAAATTCGGCTTTAACCACGGAATACATGTAAAAAATTCGGTATTATTTCTCTTTTCGCATCACCTCCTTTGTGGAATAGTGTATAACCACCTTTTAAAAGTTTGTCAAGATTTTTTTTCATCAGCATAGCGTCGGAATTTGATGCTCACATACTGAGAGTAATCGTGATTGGCGAGTCCTTCCGAGATGTCAGCTTTCGCCCGTTTTTTCCACGAGATCAACTGGCCATTTCAAAACAACTGTTTTCCTGTGTATCTTCTCTTTCTTCATGCAAAGAACGGCTCAAGAGAGGAATTGCACTCGGGTCATTTAACAGTTGCCGTGTCACTCGAAGATTGACAGATTGTTTTGTTGCCGGACGGCGGATGATTGCCGGACGGCGGATATAATGTTCAAGCGCACCGGTTGGTATCAGCCGGGCAGCCTCAATGGTGAGATCATGGCCAAATATGACAATGGCAAGCGCATCAAATTCCATTTTCTCAAAACGCAGATTCGGTGCTTTTCGGCCCTCCGGATCAAGAATCACAGTTTTAACCTCAATCCGATCCCCGCCGGGTAACTCCATGTCCCATTTGGCAAACATATCTGTAACTGATCCGCCCAGTTCGTCTGCGATTGCGAGTTCAACAAGATACGACAAAATGGGAAGAAAAATTTGTTTTCTCCGATTTAATGGAAGAAACGGAAATCTGTTCCACAGTCTTTGCACCGTTTCCAAGTCATCAGTCATATTGAAGTTATCCGCACTTTTTGTTTTCAGGCACAAGTCAAAGCCCTGGACACGATACGGCTTTTGTGACGATTCAGGAGAATCCTCATCTGTATAGCGTCGGGATTTGATGCTCTCATACTGAGGATAATCATGGTTTTCGCCGGATAATCGCTCCACCACATTCTGGGCGGCCTTCCTGTCATCGTAGACCCCTTTGACCGCTACATAGTCTTTGAGAGATGAAGCCGCTTCATCATCAAAACGCAGGACAATCCAGGCATCTGTTTTTTTCATCTGATCTCCCTCTGCAGGACTACCGGAATTTCAACTCTTTCCGCTATTTTCAAAGCCAGTTGTTCAAAATTCTTGTAGAACCAATGAGCAGCGTTAAGGTACGATCCGATTGCCCCATCTGCCGGTTTGAGATGAAAAATCGGTTTGCGGGCCTCATCAGCAAGTGGCATAAGGTTGCCATAGTTTTTTAAAAAACAGAGACAGTGAGGATCATCTTTGACAGAAATGTCTGAATTCCCGCTTTCATCAAGGATATAAGTTCGATATACTTCCGGAATACGGGCAATCTGTCTCTGAAATGCTTTTGCTGGCCGGTACAATCGTTCTGCCTGATGCAGCACAATGTATCCGAGCGGATGCATCGCTCCGGAAGGAAGCAGCGAATCTTCGGCCGGATTATGTTTCAGGCGTTCATTCCACTGGGCCTGCCAACGCCGTCGGGTCGGACCAAGGTTACGCAGCCCCTGCAATGAGGAAATGTGCGGAATTAGGGGGACAACCACATAATCGGCCGCAATCATCGCAGAACGGTTAATTGCTCCGAGGTTCGATCCCAGGTCCGTTAAAATAATATCTGCCTCATGGGCATGGGCGGCATCCTGCATAATTTTCCAAAATGCGGACGTCACCCGGAAAGCATGTTCATCATCCCCCATACATTTCAGCCAGGCTTCTGAAAGCTGATCTTCAAACCCCGACAATAAAATATCTCCCGGGAGCAGAACGAGCGGCGTCGGGTCCTCATTTTCCGGGAAAAGTTCAGCTTCGTCAGGTGTCATTTTTACATACTCCGAATGCGGAGCAGCAATATCTCCGCTCCTTTTTTTTAAAGGCCGGACACACCCGAAAATGGTCAGAGGATGCTCTCCGTCAGGCCAAAGCTGCTCCAGTCGCTCCTCACTGAGCAACGCCGCTGTGATATCTGCCTGGGGATCAAGGTCTGCGACAACCACCCGCATTCCCAAATCAGTGTACATCCATGCAAGATGATACACGAGGAAAGTCTTTCCCACGCTTCCTTTGGTATTAAAAAAAGCAATTGTTGGAATGCTCATGCACGCCTCCTTATCGTTACCAAAACACGCTTCCTTTGGTATGGGCGATATAATCTTTTCCCTCTTCCCAGATTTGTACGGTATATTCAAGTGCCAGCTTTATCAATTCTCGATAAAAGTCATTTGCACTTTTAAGGGCAGAGGGAACTTTTTGGCAGTTAAAATATACAAATAAGTAACCTTATGTCACAGTCATCCGGCAACCGAACTTTTGTTTTGTCGGGAGTAAAATTTTAATCAAAGAACCCATCCGGCAGTTGCCTTACAGCAGGAATTGATCTGCATAACATCGAAAAAGAACTTTTTCTGGAAAGCAATTCCCGGAGTTCCCTGCGAGCCTGAAATTCTTCCTGACTGTTGGGAATCTGTCTTTGCCATTCTATTATTTTCTGAAGAATGAGAATATATTTTTTCCTTATCACCAGTCTGAGGCTTGCTGTGTTTTTATTTGACATGCCGTCATATCCGTTATGAAGCCTGTTCAGCAATGATGCTGTGTTTGTGCTTTTGGCGCAACCCGAATTCCTGGCTTCAAATTCCGGGTCTTCCCCGTATATTGACAAGCTGTACAGTATGTCATTTTCCACATCATCATCAGGATTGCACGGATCGAGATAACCGCCGGGAGGAGTCTTTCTCGGCTTCATCATGTTTGCCTTATGCTCGGCCGGCAGGAGGTTTGACCATGCATATACCAGATCAGGCCTCTCATTCTGAGGAACAAAATGCTCCACATCCATAGCCCACGAATTTGCAAATTTCTGTTCGGTCAGATAGCACTTGGAATAGAAACAACTGTCAAATGCCCGAAGCAAATCCGATGTTCTGTACGGAGCCGGTTTATCAGGCCTCTGACTGTTTTCCGGGTCATTCAGGAAAGCAACGGAAGCATCTATGTAATCCCTTATCGCCTGAGTCTCCAATGACTCAATATGGTTCGGCGTTCTCTCCGTGTTAATCATTCTTCTTTTCCCTTTAATTCAGCTATTCTGCTCTCAATCTCCAGTGTCAGCGAAGGCGTCAGACAATCTTTGTGCCTCTCCATCAGATCAGTCATTTTTTCATCATCTTTTTCGGAATAGGCTTCTCTGAAATCCTCAATAATTTTATCTGCCACCGGAGAAAACTCACTGTCAAGCCCGAAATGGGTTATCATCAGCTCGGAAAAACTGCCCGAGGTTACCCAGTCTGAGACTTCTTTTTTGGACGTCAGATCATGCACAACCGCGTTTTTCAGACTCGAAATTATCGCGGGTGAATGCGTTGCGATGATTAACTGGATATTGGGGAAAAGACTCTCCAGCAACGGAAGTGTCTCATACTGCATCTCAATGTGGGAATGCGTCTCAGGCTCATCTATCAGAACGATGCCTTCGGGATCCAGTCTGAAATCATTCCTCTGTTTCCGAATCAGGTCTGCCCTCATAAACAAATCCGTCAGAATACTCAGGAAAGCCGAAAAACCGTCTGAGAGCTGATTGAATGTCACTTTTCTTCCGTCACCCGTTTTAATGAGGAACTCAAAATTCTCCTGCATGAATTCAAGCGACAAATTCCGATCCCTGAAAACAGTTCTCAGGGTTTCCGTGAGGCTCTCAAAAAAAATCCTGTTCCGGTTTGCAGAATCAGTCCTGTTGTTCATGTGGTCAAATGCCTCATACACCTTCTTGTTGACCATGTACTGTTTAAACTGACGGGAGAAGCTCTCAGTATCTGATGAGTTGTTAAGCCGGCTCAGAAAATCCGTTTCCCTTGTCACTGTCCGCACATCCCGCAACCGGACTTTCCGATATGCCCGGAAAAATGAGAAAATATAATTCCCCCTGTTTTGTCTGAAATAATTGTAGGCATTGTCAGACAATCCAAGCTGATTCTGCTCATTGAAGAATTCCAGTTCAACATCACTGAAATTTTTTAATTCCTCCTGCCACTGGCTGACGGCCCGGTCTTTCGGATTCTTTGCAATGTTACTTTTTAATGCCCGAACTTTTTCCTGTATGTTCACGCCAGACTCACTTTGCTGAAGCAAAAAGCCTGTTCTGTTCAAAATGGTTGTCTTGCCTGAACCGTTTTTGCCGGTAATGATAATGTGCTTAAACCTGTCAGGCAGTTCACTGAGAATTTTAAAGTTCTGAAAAGTGAAGCAGTCATTTACTTTTATTTGTCTGATATATGGAAACATAATTTTATCCTTCAGCATTGGATTTTGACAGGAATATGTCGCTCGGACCGATTTTGGGTTCCGAGGTTCTGATTTTTTCCAGATTCATGTCATTGGCGTTGTAAAATGCCAACTGCCAATGGTGTCTGTCATCTCTCCCTCTCGGGGCTTTAGATAAAGGCGATATAGCATTAATTCAGTGGAACATTAACAACAAAACCCGGAAGGCCCCCGTCTTTCGACCTCGAACTGCCCTTTCTGATACTGAGGCGGCCGTTTGGAAAATTGTCCGAGGCAACTTTTTTGCCAGCCTGCCGGTTTTATGCCCGAAAAGACACGTTTAGCACAGTGGCGCAGTGCGCAGTGCGCAGTGTCATCTTTTTCTTTTTATTCCAACCGTTTAACAACAATAAGCGTCACATCATCCGGCTTTCTCCAGGATTCCAGCGCGGCAATTATATTTTTATGCACCTGGGAAGCGGGACTGTCCCCGGATTCCCCGATTATCCTCACCAGACGCTCGTCACCGAACAAGTTGTTCTCTTTGTCCCACGCCTCTGTTATGCCGTCCGTGAAAAGAACCATGCAGTCCCCGGGTTCCAGTCTCAGCGTGTCGTCGGACAGCATTTCGGAAATGTCATCCGTTATTCCTATCCACATTCCGTCCGTCCCGACCGCCTCGACCTCTCCCGTGGCCGCACGCCGGATCAGTATGTCCTCATGCAGGCCGGCAAAGGAAAAATTTCCGTCCTTTCCCCCGGCCAGGACAACGATGGTCATGTGCTTTGCCTCGCCCATCTTTTTTATGTTTTCGTAGATTGTCCTGTTGATGACAGCGAGCAGACGGGAGGGCGCCACATCGGGATTTCCGGTCAGCACGGTATGTATTGCCGTCTGAGCCATCATCATCACCAGACCCGCGGGAACGCCGTGTCCGGAGACATCTCCGATGACGATCCAGTCATGTCTCGCGACGGATATCACATCATAATAATCGCCTCCCACTTCGTCGGCGGGTTCCATGCTGACTGCAATGTCATATCCGGGGATATGAGGCTGCTCCGGCAGCAGGACGGTCTGGATCTTTTTGGCAAGCTCCATTTCGCCCCACAGCTCGTCCATTGCTTCCTTTAACTGTCTTGTCCGCTCCCTTACCTTATCCTCCAATGTGGCATAAAGATTGGCGTTTTCAAGTGAAATCGCCACCTGTGATGACAGAAGATTCAGCACTTCCAGCCTGTCCCGGGTGAACGCGCCTGTTGTCAGACTGTTTTCAAAATACATCAGCCCCGTGAGTTTGCCTTGATGGACAATCGGCATGCACATCAGCGATTTGGGTTGTCTGTCGGTGATGTAGGCGTCATCTGCATAAGCCTCGTCCCGGGATGCGTCATTCAGGACCACAGGCGTCCGTGTCCGTGCCGCATGACGGACAACTGACTGGGGGATATCACCGCTCTCCTCAGCCGGGAGTGCCTGCATCGTCTCAGCCCGGTCCTCGCCTGCCGCGCCTTTTGCCTGGATCAGCAGCCTGTCGTCCTCGTTTTCAATCAGGATGCCTGTTGTGGCACCCGCGTTTTCGATCAGAATGCGGATCATTTTGTCAAGCAGACGATCCGGATGCACCTCCCGCGACATGGTCTGGGACGCTTTTATAATGGTGGCCGTGTCCAGAATTGCGGTGGTTGTGATACATGTGCCTGTTTCGGACGTGGCGGTCGTGTCCGGTCTGAGCGGAGCGGCTGCCTGCCATACCATAATTTCCGGATATTTCTCTTCCAGGTCTTTTACTTTGGCTACGGCGCCCCATCGCTGATACGCATAGCGGGCTTCCCGCATGTAATCAAGGGCGACACGCTCAAGCCCCAGGCTGAAATAGAATTTGGCGGCCAGTTCGTCAGCCAGGGCTTCGTACTGAACAAACTCATGGTCTTGTGCCGCGTCAATGGCCTGGTTGTACAAATGCATGGCTTCCGTGTCTCTGTTTTCCAACCGGGCTTTTTCAGCTTTGACAAGCAGGTATGTATGCAGAAAATTTGCGGGGCAATTTTCCGACCACACTTTCAGTTGCGCTGTAAACTCTTCCGCCTTTTCGGCGTAACTGCGTTTTTCATGATCACTGAGATTATCATATCCCGCGAATATCGCCAATGCATAGTAAAAAGGCAACTGAGTAATATCCATCGTGCTCGGCAGATTTGCCTGGTATTTCTCCGCTTCTCCGGCATGTCGGACCGCTTCCTCATGTTCACCGAACAGATAATACAAGGTCGTCTTATTCATATAGTAGTTGAAGAGCGGCATTCCGAGAGCAGGGTCGGCTTTGAAATCAGCCAGCAGTTTTTCTTCTTTTTCGGAATTTTCAGCCAGACAATATCTGTCGGCGCTTATTTCTGCCAAACGTACATACATAAAATCAAACAGGCTGTGAATAGCGAAAATAAAATCAGATTTCACTTTTGTCAGATATGCCAATGTTTCTCTTGCCTCCTTTATGACCTGTTCCAGGTATGCACCTCTGTAAAAAAGATACTTGTTTCTTATTGTTGCAGCATACGTCGTCATTGGAATATCTCCTCCTTCAAGTGCGAGTTGGAATGCCTGTTTTAACAAATCAAGTGACTCGCGCAAATCTCGTTTCCAAAAACTTATATGGCCTCCGTTTACCTCGACGCAATGACTCTGATAATCGGTGAATCGTTCAGTCATTGCGAGAGCTGACTGCCCCAGATCAGACACCATCGCATAATCGTTCGTCAGCGGAAGAAGCGGGAATGTTAACGATGATAATCCGGATGCGCTCCGAGGTGACACTCCCTTTTCATAACTCAGATTGGTCATTGTAATAACAACCATCCCAAGTGAGCCTGGGAAAAGAAAATAAGTGATAGCGATCATCTGTGCCAGTATTTCCATAGCGATCAGCGACTGTCTGTCAGTCATGTCAGGCAAATCAGCCCAGTCTGAAATGTTAGTGTTTCGGGCATACGCGATGAACTTCCGGTATTCCGCGTCAAATGCCCGGTCAACGGCTTCCTGATTGTCGGGAGAGGGGATTTCAATTCCGAGTCCTTTCAACGCCTGGATACCGGCATCATACCCTTCGGCAATATGTCCCATATGTAACAGCATCGCACATCTCACGCTGATAACCTCTCCCCTGTCACAAGGGTCTGAAACATTGTTCAGGGTCATATCAAAGAGCTGTTCGGCTTCCTTCAGATTTCCCGACAGGTATTCGCATTCCACAGAGAGCTTATACAAGTTGAAACAAAGATCGTACTGACTGTCCCAACTCTTTTCCGGCAGGAGTTTCGTGCCGGCTCTCAGATGCCGGACCGCAGGTTCATAAGCGGCTGAGGCCCTTGCCTTTTTGCCGGCCCTCAGATTCAGTTCGGCAAGTCTGAGCCGTTCAGTCTCATCGGTGATCCGTTCCAGGGCTTTGTTCAACTGGCCCGCAATGTCGAATATCTGTCCTTCCAGGTCTTCCTCCGCGGTGTCCGCCAGCATCAGACGCCCGATTCGCAGATGCACTGCCTGTTTGTCCGCTTCCTCAATTAATGAATACGCTGCCTGTTGGATTCTGTCGTGCTGAAATTTGAACCGGGCTTCCGTTTCATGCCGCTTCTGAATCTCTTTTAGTGAATACGCCGCTTCCCGAACCATGTCGTGGCTGAAACCGAGGGCGGCCGTCTTTTCCGGAATGCTCTCTGTATCCGTCAGACGGATCAGTTTGTAGTTTTCATCCAGGGGATGAACCAGCCCTTCTTCCACTGCCTGCCAGAGATTTGCCAGGGCCGCATTCTGATGAGACCGGCAGATGACCGCCAGGGTCCGCAGATCAAACGTGTTGCCGATGCAGGAGGCAAGTTTCAGTGTTTCCTGTGTTTCGGAACGCAGTTCCCTTATTTTGTCGGCCATCAGCTCCACAACATTGCCGGTAATCTCCTTTTCACGGATTTTCACCACATCCCAGTTCCATTTCAGGTCCCCGAAATCAAAGACCAGCAGTTCCTCTTCGTACAGGGATTTCAGAAACTCGATGGTGAAAAAGGCGTTTCCCTGTGTCTTCTCATACACAAGATCGGCCAGAGGCTGAACAGCGGAGCGTTCGCACAGCAGGGCGTCGGAAATCAGATGGCTGACGTTTTCATTGGCAAGGTTCCGAACTGTGACGGTGCTGACAACCGCATTTTCGCTGCGGATTTCTTCGGCGGTCTGCATGAGCGGATGCGAAGGATCGACCTCATTGTCCCGGTACGCCCCGATAAACAGAAAATGCCGGATATCCGTATCCGTCATCAGCATCTTCGCCAGATTCAGCGAGGCAGCGTCGGCCCATTGCAGATCGTCCAGGAAAATTGCCAGGGGACGGTCTTTGCCGGCAATTGTTTTAACGAAATTTCGGAACACAAAATTAAAACGGTTCTGAGCTTCGGCCGGCCCCAGTTCGGGCACATCCGGCTGTTTGCCGATAATCAGTTCCAGGTCGGGAATGACATCGGTCAGGACTTTTCCGAGAGGCCCTGCGGCATCCAGGATGTCTGTTTTCCATTGTTCCAATGTCTCTTCGGGTTCGGTCAGGACCAGGCGGCAGAAATCTCTGAAGGCCTGGACAAAGGCAAAGTACGGGATGGTGCGCTGAAACTGGTCGAATTTCCCGGAAATGAAAACACCCTGTTTTGCGGTGATCGGCTTATGGACTTCACTGACCAGGGCGGTTTTGCCCACGCCGGAATATCCGGGAACCAGCAGCAGTTCGCTCCCGCCTTCGCTGATCCGTTCAAACGCCTGCATCAATCCGGCAATTTCATCTTCCCTGCCGTAGAGTTTCTGCGGAATCTGAAACCTGCCGGAAAAGTCTTTCTCGGCGAGCGCGAAATCTTCTATCCTGCCGGTCTGTTCCAACTGTTTCAGGCACCTCTCCAGATCGGCCTTCAGCCCGTAACCCGACTGGTACCGGTCTTCGGCACTCTTCTCCATCAGCTTCGCGACGATATCCGACACAACAGGCGGAATCTCGGGACTGACCTCGCACACAGGCCTGGGGACTTTGGCAATGTGGCCGTGTACTATCTCCATGGCGTCTTTTCCTTCAAACGGAAGTTTTCCCGTGAGCAGTTCGTACAGGGTCACGCCCAGGGAATACAGGTCCGTGCGGTAATCAACCACCCGGTTCATCCTGCCGGTCTGCTCCGGGGAGATATAGGCCAGGGTCCCTTCCAGGGTCTCGGGGTTCCCCATGTGCTCGGTTCTGAGGTCAATCCGGGACGAAATACCGAAGTCGATGATCCGGACATCGTCCTGCTTGGGATTCACCAGGATGTTGCTGCCGTTGATGTCCTTGTGAATGATACGATATTGGTGAATCTCCGCCAGAGTCCCTGCGATTCCCGTTCCCGCTTTCAGGATATTTCCCAGGTCCCGCTGATCTCCCGCAAATACCTCTCTCACAGGCTTCCCGTCAACATATTCCAGGACCATGGCATGCCTGGTGCCGATCTTCAGCAACCTGTGTGCCCTGCGGATACCTTCAATATCCAGATCCCTGGTGAATTCATATTCATTGCCGAACCGGACAATCTGCCGGGGAGTGGGATACTCACTCCGCAGGATCTTGACAATCACAGGCGTCTCATAGTCGCCCGCATCGCTGTGGTAAATAACCGAGTTCGCGCTCTCGTACAGCACCTCGCCGATAACGCTTTTTTCTGATAGTGTCATTGTTTTTTCTTCTTGTGTTGTTGAAGATTTCCGAAGTTTCCAAAACTATTCACTTGCTAAAAACAGCAGTTAAAGATTTGTTGCGTTTAAGCCACATTTGATATAATGGAATTGTAATTCTGTAGAACTCTGTTTCTTCTGATGTAGACCTCTCTAAAATTTCAGCATCAACTAATTTTGAACATATTATAACAACTTCTTCAAGACGTTTATTACGCCCAAATTCCTTAAAAATACTTGCAATTTCAGCAACAGATGTTCCGCCGTCATTTTCACAGAGGCTTTCTCTGTTTCGTGCAAGGTTGATTTTTGCTGCGATTGCTGCCAATACTTGGTGTTCAGGTTCGTCGAATTCATTCCACAGGGCCAGCATGGGCATGCTATGGGATGGCTTTGACACTACTTCATCAACAACTTCGTTTATATTATTCAGGTTGGCAGTATTGTGTTTTTGAAGATTCATTTTATCCACCAACTGCATACACAAATACTGAATCAGGTATGGGTGGCAGTTGGTTACTGCAACAATCCTGTCAACAACCTGATCATTGTATTCCAACCAGCCTCGACGAGGGTTAGTATCATCACGCTTAACAGGCTCGACAACGAGCTTCCGGGCAGAAATATCATCCAGGAAACTTACCATGAGAGGATTACATATCTTGGCAAGATCAAAGGCATGTTCCCGCATCATTTCCAAAAGAACATAGGTCCCGGTAAAAATAAATGAGAGTTGATATGTGCTTTGTATGGTGTTGCTTAAAAAGCCAAACATCTCCTCGGTCAGAATATTCCTGCTGAAACAGTCATGCAGAGTGGAAAATTCATCAAGAACAAGCAGCAATTTTCTCGGTTTTATTGCTTCAATAACTTCTTCTAATAACATCGAAAAGGTTTCAAAGGGGTTTTGACTGAATTCTTCCCTGAACGATAATATTTCACGGGAAAAATCTGATTTTTGTCCATGTTCGTTTAGAGCCTGAGCTATGATATCTAAGAGAAGAAAGAGAAAATCTCCGTTGTTTTCGATTTTTTTAGTTCTGTAATCCTTCAGCAAATCGGTGTAAACCGGAAGATGTGTCTTATTATAACCTCTCTGTTTTATGGTGTCCTTAATAAATCTTCTTATTAGGGAAGTTTTTCCTGCTCGTTTCATCCCGTAAACTATTGTGGAAATATCATGTTCTGTGCCGGTATGCAAATTATCCGCCATGCTTTCAAGGATATCCTGCCTTCCGTAAAACCATTTGGTAGCCGGAGTTCCTATATTGTAAGGTTGGGCAATTCTTACAAACTGAGTTTCAGGACAGAGCCAGACGGTTCGATCATCTTCTGCGGTTTCATTTTTCTCATCAAGAGCATCAAGAGTGTCGTATTCAAGAATTACTGACAGATTGACACTTTTATTTCTCTTCGTTATTACTTCAGGCAATGTTTGTATGCTTTGCTTTTCACTCATATTCGCTCCCTAACAATCATAGCTTTCTGAAAAACAGCCATATCTTCCAAAGTCTCGCTGTCAAAGGGTCCAGTAGTGCTTTTCTCATATTAAACAGTCCTTATTCTTTTGTTTAATTCTTCCACCAACTTAAACACAGTCGTCGAAGGATTGTTTTCAACAGGATTGACAGGCTTGTATTCTGAAAGCAGCTTTTTTGAATTTCTAATAGCGCTTTGCTGTCTGTTTAATAACTCCGAGTACATTGTTTTGCTGTTCTTCATATATTTATGGCCCAGTAACGGTTCCAATTTTTTTCGATACTGAGTTCTCGACATTGCGGTGATAAAATATTCAAAATGTAACAAATACCATATCTCAAAAGCCTCATTGGAGTAGGCAACCCTTATCTTATTGCTCCTTGCAAGCTGGATCGCTCTGTTAAAATTCCGGACCGGGAATGAGTCTCTGTCAAAAACGCACCAAACCTGATTATACGGCTTATTTTCTCTTTTGGCCTTTTCTTTCAGTTTTATCGTTTCTTCGACCAGACTGTCAGTATTCCGACCTTCACCAACTATTATGACTTTGAATTTTTTATGATCAATGGGAAAGCTTTTGAAATAATTAGGTTCTGTTTTGGCCCCTTCGCACACTATCAGGAATTTTCTTATATTTTTCGTGTTAAGCTTCCTTTTGCTTACATTTCCTCTTCTGTTCCACGCATCTCATCATCATCTCCTAACAGAAACTCGGTATCTCCGATAAACGGAACCGCGCCGTATTCACCCGACATATAGCTGTTTTCAAAAGATACATCCTCGTCTTCTGATTCCTTATACTCTGCAAGAGAAAACAGATCGGTGGCTTCGTAATCATCTTTTTCGGCAAACCATATCTGATCCCTTCTGAATATGCGCCTGTCAAGCAGCTTGATGTCATGCGTTGCAAAAATCAGTTGGGAATGACAGGGATTTGTATGAACCGAGTTGAACAATTGGATGATGAGGCGTGTCATAAAGGGATGAAATCTGGCGTCGAGTTCATCCACAAAAAGAATTTTTCCGTTATCCAGTGTGTCCAACAAAGATCCTGTGAAAAAGAAAAATTTCTTTGTTCCCTCTGATTCGTTTTTTTCCAGGCTGAAGTTCTCCGCGGCGATTTTTTTCTTCTTTTCCCTGTCATATTTGACATGCTGTGTTGATATGGTGAGAATTTCTGTCAGTTCGTCTTTTTCCGAAACACCTTGCGCCCTCAGTCCGAGTTTTTCCGGCAAATCACGGACAGCCGCTTTCATCACACTGATATCCCGGATAGACAGATCGGCTATCCGCAGTAATTTGGTGATTCTTTTCAGATCGGCTTTGTTCTCACCATTATCCAATAAATCCCGCAATCTTATGGGGAGTTTATGAAACTATGGAATTTGCAAGTTGCTGTAATGGTCTCCCACTCTGTCTGCGGCAAATCAGATGTGATCCAAAATTTCGTCGAGAATAAGGGCAATCTCCTCCACACTGTGGGGTGACGGCCTGCCAATCCTTCCTCCGTGAGCGATAAAATTCCGATGTTCGATAATTGCCGCCAATTGTTCTGAAAGATATTTCGGAATATGATTTTCCAACAGGTTATGCACATTTCTCAGACTATGGATATCATCCTGATTCTTGACAAAAGAGGCTGCAATCTTACTGAACGGATCGGGTTTTGCATACAGCTCTTTTACGATACGTCTGATCTGACCGGACGCGTTATCAATCTTGTCAAAAACAATCTGTTCAAAACGGGCAACCATATCCAGAAAAAACAACGCATCCGTCTTAGAATGCAATGTATCAAAATATCTGGCGACTTCCTTTCTTCTCTCACCCGCCTTTTTCTCAGATAAGGGAATCAGAACCTTCTGAGCGTATTTGTCTGCCGGATTCAGTGATCTTTCCCGGGCGTTCTCACAAATTTTTTTAAGGCAGGTGTATGTTCGGAGTTCCTCTTCAAACCTGTTGTTTTCAGACATGGTGATCCGCCAGTTTTACATGGCTTTCGGCCATTTTGAAAAAATTTGATTTAATTTAAGACAACCATTGAAATAACAGAAATTGTTTGATCTGACATACTAAAAATTCGGGGGCCAAAAAATGACTGTCCAAAGTAAAATCAAATTAATTCAAAATGGCCGAAAGTCATGTTTTTAAAGAATACTAAAGAGAGTCATAACATGCCAACCACTCTTCCAGCGTTTCTTCCAAAGTGTCTCTGTTGAACGGTCTCCTGTGCCGCTTTTTCCACAATTCCCATTGGAAGCCCTGGCTTTCGTCATTCTCTCTGAGGATCAGCATTCTTTTATCATCAAGATGGCCGCTCACATACCAGTCCACCCTTCCGCAGGCCCCTATCATGTTTGTGCCCACAGGCCGGAACACGACCGAAGGTTCACCCAGATCAAGTTCAAGGACATCCATACTGTATTTGCCGATATGTTCCTCGTGTAAGGCGATCTCGTAAAAATGCACTGATATGTAATTCTTTTCAATGTACCTTTTCAGCCATTTTTCAACATTGCCGTATAATATGCCGACCTGTTCTGTCCATAACAATCTCCGCTTGTCCCAGTCGATTTCGGAATCTTTTTTCTTCCTGTTCAGTGAAGCTTTTTTCAACTTTTCCTCAAGGCTCATAATACTCCTCTGCAACTTGCTGATTTCACATGCCCGGATATTCATCCGCCTGATTGTTTTCAACCACACCGCCCCAAATCCCTTTTTGAAAGTGATTTTTCCAAAAGAAGATTGGCAGAACTATCCCCGGCGCTAAACCGAAAGACAATAATGTCAGATTTTGAAAGGAAATGCAAGGGAAAAGGGAAAATTAAAAAACCTCCGAGATTTCCAAAGCCTCATGCCCGGTCTTTTGAAATTCATTTACATCCATATCCGAATGTAGTATAGGAATTGGAAATTATGAATACTTCAGAGTTTTCAAAACTATGGTTCGGATTTGCCGAACTGAGCGCGCAGGGAATCT
>JAUCGI010000262.1 GCA_030378035.1 Desulfobacterales bacterium HSG2 | reverse complement strand
CGGAAAAGTGTAAACTGCTTTTCCTGTAAAACGATTTTTCAAATCGTTCGGAAAACAGTCTGCAAAACTGTCCCGCGGTCGGAAAAGCGTAAACTGCTTTTCCTGTAAAACGATTTTTCAAATCGTTCGGAAAAGTGTAAACTGCTTTTCCTGTAAAACGATTTTTCAAATCGTTCGGAAAACAGTCTGCAAAACTGTCCCGCGGTCGGAAAAGCGTAAACTGCTTTTCCTGTAAAACGATTTTTCAAATCGTTTGGAACAGTCTGCAAAACTGTTCCGCGGGTAAACTGCTTTTCAGTTTTTATGAAAGATGCCTGACCCGGAATCCACCGTTCTTTTTAAAATTTATGAATACTCCGGATCAGGTTGGTCTTTAAAAAAGATTTACACTTTGAGTTGAAAGTCAAAATTTAAGTTAAAAAAACTTTCCGGCTTTTTATGCTACCTCTACTTAATATATGAAATTATGGTTCGGAGTGCAAGTTTCCTTACACATCTTGTACGCGCAAGGGAACCTCGCGCTTTGAAAATATATGCACCAAAACACAGGGATTTAGCTGTATATAATAAAAAAACCAAGTTTAAAAAACTTGGTTTTGTCATCTAAAGGGTTTCGTTTTTTTGTGATCTGGCGGTTTCTTTTTTAGAACAAGAAGATTCTTTTCAAAACCGATATTTTTTAGCTTGGATATTGCAGTCTCAAAGGACAAGCCTTCCTCGTAGATAATCGTTTCATCATTTTTTTCATGTATAAAGGTAACGCATTCATCAGGCTCTATCGTAAATTCCCAGTGGTCATTTTTTAAATAAAGTGTTACCATGACTTCACTACTAAGTCCGGGGAAGGCATCAGTCTCTTTAAAACCGAAATTATGCGCGGTTATAATTAACAGAATCGCTTTAGCCAGGATATTTTCATCAAATCCGGAACCTTCTCCGAAACTCCATCCCGGCTTAAATCTTTCAAAACTTTTGATTTTGGCTATCGTGTTTTCGCCCATTTAAGTATTCTGTCAAGCACTCCTTAACCTTAACTCTCAACCCTTAACCCTTAACCCTTAACCCTTCAATTTAATATATACCTTTTAGGATTAACCGGCGTCCCGTTAAGGCGGACTTCATAATGGAGATGGGGGCCTGTTGTTCGTCCTGTAGAGCCGATTTCTCCGATGACATCCCCCCTTTTTACCGTATCGCCGGGCTTTTTCAAAAATTTGTTAAGATGCGCGTAATTGGTGGCGATCCCATGACCATGATTAATGGTGATCAATTTGCCCCAGTTCCCTTTTTCATCCGCAAAAGTCACTGTGCCGTCTGCCGCGGCCACAACAGAGGTTCCCTTTCGGTTTGCTATGTCCAATCCCTTATGAAACTCTTTCTGACCGGTAAACGGCGATATCCGGGTCCCGAATGAAGAGGTGATCAGTCCTCTTACGGGGCGGATAGCAGGCGTATGGGCCAGCAGATTCCCCTGATCCGCAAGATGTTTCAGCAGATATTCAAATCCCTCTTCCTGATTTACGGATGCCAGATCAATCTGTTTCACCTGATTATGCATTTCCCGAATCAGGCTGTTGTGCTTTTCCTTCAGATCAATGCCTGTGTCAAGGTCTTCCGGTATTGAACCGCCGATACCGAAAATGCCGGCATGCGTATCGGAATCGAGACCGGCGATTATCCGTATCCGCTTTTCAAAATCATTCAGAGCCAGCAGTTTTGATTTCAAGGAATTAATTTTGCCTGCAAAAGCCTGGATCTGCTTCCGCTGGACAGCGATTTCATCCTGCTGAGTCCGAACCTTGTTTTCAAATACCCGCGTATCAAGTGACATCATTTTAAGGTTGTAATAATCATAAATCCCCAACCCCACAGTTGTCATACAGGAAATTGTTATAAAGCTTATGAAAAACAAAAAAGTTTTGGAAACCGCTACCTGCTTTACCGGAGCTCCGGCAGCGCCGAATATGAAAAAGGTGATTTTCTCACTCATAATAATCTGTTCCTCTTTTTTCTTATTCGTTCTTACTCAGAAATGATAATCGTATCCGCCGAAAATGTTTTGCGGATGCGATTCCGGGAAACGCTCACCACTTTTCCGTTCAGCCAAATATCAAAAGTGCCTCTGAATCTGACTAATCCGGTTTCCCGCTTTTCTGTTCAGTTCAATCTGCGTAAGAATAAATAAGAAATCCCTCTTAATAATTGACGGGTTTGAATAATGCAGCATCGTTTTACGAAAGGCGGGTTTTTTATAAAAAGCTGACTTCAACAGGTTATTCCTACATGTCATTAAGATTCATACCACAGTCTTGATAATATTGTCAAGGGGCGTATCCCATTTTAACAAGGGCATAAAAGTGTTAAATCTAAATTACTGATGATATCGGTTTTTATGCGATTGCCCCTTTTAAGAGCAGGACAAAGATTTCAAAATCTGACATTTATAATCAACGCGCTGTATTTCTCCCCAGCTAATGATATTCAGAAAATATATGCCCCAAACAGTTTTTTGTCAATCAGAGAATTTTGAATTTTATTTTCGGCATCCTTCATAGAAGCCAAAAGTAGTTTGCATTTTTTCCGACTTTCCAAGTCGTTCAGAACGATTTGCAAAATTGTTCTGCGATAAAGTGTAAACCGACAAATGAAGGATGCCATGTTTTCTTACAATTTATAGGCAAAGATGGATTCCTGCTTCCGCAGGAATGACAGGAATGACAGGATGGAAACTTCCGAAGTTTTGAAAACTTCGGGAGCCTGAACGATAAAACTTCCGAAGTTTTGAAAACTTCGGGAGCCTGAGCGAAGTTTTGAAAACTTCGGGAGCCTGAGCGAAGTTTTGAAAACTTCGGGAGCCTGAACGATAAAACTTCCGAAGTTTTGAAAACTTCGGGAGCCTGGGCGATAAAGCTTCCGAAGCCTGAGTGTCACTTCATAGAAGCTGAAAAGTGTCAGGGAGTGCTGAAATGAAATTTTAGCACATCTTTTCAGAGGCCGCGGGCAGTGCCAGAATTTCATTCCGGCACTTCCCGATCTGTGTTAAAATTTCATTTCAGCACTCCTCCCCAAATCGACTTGCAGGCCGTTTGGAACAATTTGCAAAATTGTTCTACTGTAAAAAAGTTTTAAAAACTTCGGGAGCCTGAACGATAAAAACTTCCGAAGTTTAAAAAACTTCGGAAGTCTGAGCAAAAAAGCACCTATGCAAGTCCCAGTTTGAATTTAAGCGACTTCAGGGTGTTTTTCATCAGCATGGTGATGGTCATGGGGCCGACGCCGCCGGGCACGGGGGTAATGGATCCCGCGATCTCTTTAGCCGCATCGAAATCCACATCGCCCCTCAGAATGGCTTTTCCTGTTTTTTCATTCATCCCGATCCGGTTAACACCCACATCAATAACACATGAGCCGGGTTTGATCCATTCGGGTTTTACCAGTCCCGGGACGCCCGCGGCAACGATCAGAATATCCGCACGCTGGCAATGTCCGGCTAGGTCTTTTGTGCGCGTATGCACGATGGTGACGGTTGAATTGGCGCCGGGGCCTTTCTGAAGCATCATGTTGGCAATCGGTTTCCCGACAATATTGGAACGGCCCACAACAACGACCTCAGCGCCGCTGGTCTCCACGCCGGCGCGCACGATCATCTCCTGAATACCCGCGGGGGTACAGGGCGGAAACTTCACTTCATCCCCGCCGATCATCAGGCGGCCCACATTCACCGGATGGAACCCGTCAACATCTTTGTCGGGATCAATGGCATTCAGGATCTTTTTTTCATCCACCTGTTTGGGGAGAGGCAGTTGGACAAGGATTCCGTTAATGGAATCATCATTATTGTACTTATCAATCAAGGCCAGAAGATCCGCCTCGGAAATATCCTCGGGCTGGCTGTCCTGAACCTCGGTGAATCCGACCCGATGGGCGGTTTTGATTTTCAGGGTGACATAAGACATTGAAGCAGGATTTTCGCCAATCAGGATGGTCACAAGACCGGGAACAACCCCGTGCTTGTCTTTTATTTCAGCGACCTCTTTTGTGATCTCCTCGAGAATTTCCTCCCGGATTTCTGTTCCCTTGATGAGTTTTGCCGACATTTTATCTCCTTTCATACATAAATATTTATATAATAACTTCTTGTTCCCCAAGTCGATCCCGGGGACAAGGAAAAAAATTTCATGTTAAAAAAA
>JAUCGI010000043.1 GCA_030378035.1 Desulfobacterales bacterium HSG2 | reverse complement strand
GGGAAACACTGAAAAAATGGGACATTTGTTCGGTGTTGACCCGGCAGCCATCGCTGCCAAAGTCGGAAAATATCCGCCTTTCCGTTTGATCGGAATGACAGGATGGGATAGATGGGACACACCTACAATTTCAATTTGCCTGCTCCGGCAGGATTGGCAAATCCGAAGGGATGGTTCGGATTTGTCAATCCGGACCGAGCAAATTGTGAACTACCGGGAATGACATCCTTGCAAAGAAATGGAAACTATTTTCCCTGTCCTTTGCAAAAATTTCATTTTTGCACTCCGGAGTCTTCCAATGTTTGACGGGGACGCAAAAATGTTCTTGATTTTTTTTAAAAGGGAAAATATAAGAGTAAGTATAGGATAAAAATCGATGACTTGGGATTTGAACTCCCTTGCTTGCCAAATCCGAGCCGGATTTAGCAATCCGGCGGGAGCGGAAGGGAACGAAGTTTCATAAACCTCGGTTGAAGTTTAACTTTACAAACTTTTAACTCAAACAAAAGAAAGGATAGAAAGTGAAAAAATTGTTCAGGCTGGTAATAACTGTATGCTGCGCGTTGCTGTGGATTCACTCAGCCGCGCTTGCGGGTTCGGCAAAACAACGTGTACCTTCAAAAAAGCCGAGCCCTGATGAAGTGCTAGCCATGCTCAGAGAGGGCAATGATCGTTTTGCTTCCGGAAAAGCGCAGCACCCTCATGCAGATGCAGCCCGTCTTGCACTGGCAGGAACCAAAAAACAGGGAGATTACGCTTATGCAACGGTGATCGCCTGTTCGGACTCCCGCGTTCCTGTGGAACTGATCTTTGACGGGGGCGTGATGGACCTTTTTGTAATCCGGGTGGCAGGGAATGTATGCGACACCGATGAGATCGGCTCCATTGAATACGGACTGGCCCATGTGCATACGCCGCTTTTGGTTGTTCTCGGGCACACCCAGTGCGGCGCTGTGACCGCGGTAACTCATTCCCTTCAGGGCAAAGGCCATGCTCTTGAACGGAACATCCCGGCGCTGGTTGACAACATTATCCCCGCGGTTAAACATGCGATGGATATGAACAAGGGTGTCAAGGGAGACGCCATTATTCCTTTTGCAATCGAGCAGAATGTATGGCAGGGGATTGAGGATCTCCTTATGAAAAGCCCGTCCACCCGGAACTTGGTAAAAAAAGGAAAGGTGAAGGTGGTTGGCGCGATTTATGATGTGGGAACAGGAAAAGTCAGGTGGCTGACGAAAATAGATGAGATACTCAGGCGCGTCGAAGTATCACCTGATCGGGAAACCGAACCGATGACCGGTAAATAAAGCGTTACAGTTCGTAGTTCCGCCTTCAGGCGGTTTCTCAGGCGAGACTGTGAAACCAGCTAAATGCCGGACTACGAACTTTTATCCCAAAATGGATTGCCGAAATTGGCAAGCCAGACCTCGGAGATTGGGAAAGCCTAAAAAGGCATCCTTCATTTGTCAGTTGACAGGCTATCAACATAAAGCGGGACATTTTTGTAACAATTCACACCACGAAACACACGAAACAAGCGAAACACACGAAGCAGGAAACAGGGACCCGGTTGCGGGCGTGAATTTTTCGTGTCTTTTCGTGTCTTTTCGTGTCTTTTCGTGTCTTTCGTGGTTTAACACAGGCTGTCCCGGCTCAGATTGGCAGCCATTAGTTTATTGAAAAAAAACAGTTTGTCAGACAAGTCAGAAATTTTTCGTGTCTTTTCGTGTCTTTCGTGGTTTAACACAGGCTGTCCCGGCTTAGATTGGTAGCCAGTTGAAACACTTCTGAAAGAACAGCGGGACGCGGATAAACGCAGACAAACGCGGATGAGTTCATTCTTCAGAAAAGTGTAAAGTGTATTTTTGAAGGAATATAAAAATCATTGAAGGAACTGACGGAACGGTCCGAGATATCCGGAGAATCCTGCATTTGTCAGTTGACACTTCTGAAAGAACAGCGGGACGCGGATAAACGCGGATGAGTCCGTTCTTCAGAAAAGTATTTTTAAAGTAATATAAAAATCATTGAAGGAACTGACGGAACGGTCCGGGATATCTGAAGGATCATGAGCAACGGAACCAATTCCCGCAAATGGACGGAGATGAAAAGTTTGGGCAGTTCGGATTGGGTGCAATCCCAAAGTGACGCAAATTATTTGACGACACAGATATTCTTACATCATCAGCAGATCCCAACGGACCGGATCCGCCGATCCGGACGGCGGCGGTTTCATATCTGCCGGCTGTTCCGATATGTCACATAATTCCGGATCGTCACTTTGGAAATGTGCACCCTTCGGATTTGTCCAATCCGAACCGAGCGTTTGCTTAAATGCCTGAAGCATCCAATGCTTTTTTCAATTCATTGTAATGCCTGATGATTTTGGGGCTGATCCGTTTGTCAGCCCTGAGAGGCAGACGCCAGTTTTCTTCACCGGAATACCGTTTGCCCCAGTCCGTCAGAAAGCTTTCGGGGAGGATTTTCAGACGCAGACTGCCAAAACCGAGATAACGATTATTCCCCATTTTATGAGCGAGGCCCGGCTCCAGCGCCACGCACCAGATCAGCCTTTGCAGTTCATCTTCAAGAAGGTTCCAGAAACGGATGGTAAAGCGGGCGCGTTCGCCCGGCAACACGGCTCTGATATAGCGGGCCTGAAATGTGTCCGGCTCAAAACCCTCAATCTCATTGACAACGGGAGCAAGCGGCACATGGGGAAAAAGCCGCCACAAGTCGGCAATACGGACTTTGGAAGCAAATTTGCCCGGCGTGTTTTTCCACCGGTCTCCGGTGTAATGCCAGTCACCGTAAGGATATGGCACCTTGAACCATGTCGGCACCTGTTCCAGTTCCTCAAACTTGCCGACACCGAATGACAATCGTCCCATCAGTGCCTGATTCGGGCCGCTTCCCACCCAGCCGAACAGGCTCTCTGCCGGGTTCAGGCTGCTGATGTCGGCCCCCTCCTCGCGGGAATCACTGGCAATGCTGTAAACATGACGCAGCATGCCTTTGATACTCCGGCTGGGAAGCGCGTATATCCTGTCATCACCCCGCTGATCCGCCTTTGGCGGAGAAAGGGAGAAAAAATCCCATCCGTTCACAGGGCCGTCTTTTAACGTGGTGGTGAAAGACGGCTCGCCGCTCTCCTGGACGTTCATGGGGGTCAGCACCTCTGCCTCCACCATCAGCGTGCCGCAACAGCCGCCAAAGGCCCGGTGGGAAATAAAACCGGCTTTGGCTTTCGGCGGGAGTTCGGCTTTCTGATCCGGCAGGATCGGCTGAAGGGGCTGCAATGCATCCGCGGCCGATTCCCCGTCAAGAGCCAGTTCCTTCCAGATGCCTTTCGGACTCAGGTTCTGTTTGCCAAAGAGTTTCTGCGTGATCCCTTCCGAGTCGGGCGTCAGCCAGGTCAGACCGGAAACATTCACCTCAGCCCATCCGTAACCGTTTGTCTTTTCACCGCCGATGGGAATATCGCCCCTTTGAAAATCCTGCAACAGATGGAAGAAAAAGGAGATGACCTCGATATCCTTCTCTCCGATATCCTGAATATCCATCCGAATCCCGAAGGCAAGCTCATCGCCATACGCATAGAGATAATCCCGTTTGGCGGTTTCAATCGGCTGGCCGGTTTTGGGGTCCATCCGGATGCCATCCGCGGAGCACCAGGCGTTTTCCGAGTCACACGGATCCGAAAGATACGCGTCGGAAAAGAAAATCAGACCTCTCTTTCCCTGCGCGCCGAAAAGGCGGTTCAGCACATAAGCGGTCTTTTTGGATTCACCCCACAACGTCCTGAGCGTCATGGATGCCCGCTTCCTGAAGGCCCCCTTGATCGTGCTGCCGGGAATATAGACCTCCCAGGTCCCCTGCTCCTTTGAAGAGGGTTTCCAGCACAGCATCCGCATAAAAATGGTATCGAACGGTTTTCCGTATTTACGGGATACTTCCCGGTTGGAGGGACCTCCGAGGCGGAAATCAATGTGGTGGGGCTGGGAAAGTTCCTGACGGGTCAGATCCCGGTAGTTCTTCAGAAATTCGATATTGTTTTTGTCATTGGTGATGCTCTTTTTCAGATTCGGGGGGTTCAGTATATGGCGGTACCGAACCCGGTTATGGGCTTTGAGAAATTCCCGCCATGTGACAGACCGGACGCCTTCCGGAGCCATCCCCGGATCATTCCACTGATATTCCTTGATTTCACCGCTAAGGAGCATGGTCTTGATTTGCAGGTGCTCCTCTCGGGCCTGGATCTCCGCGTCCACCCACGCGTCGCTCTGGAGCAGCCGGATCTGCTGGTCCACCTGATCATAAAGCCGCGGGAGTATTTTCCGGCATTCCGGGGTAAGAATCTCGATCAGGCCGGCCTCGTCATCAGAATTGTCGGCAAGGCTTTCGGCCAGGTTCTTATCCAGTCCCATTTCCCCGGCAATCTCATGCCATACCCCGACATCCAGTTCCTGCCGGATCCGGCGCTCCTGTTCGAGTTCCTTTATGACCCGTTTGGCCATGTTCGCTTTTTTCCCGAGCACCTCTTTGAACGCGTCCTCAGCAGCCTCCCGGGTGGGAAAAGGCTTGTCAGCCAGCGTCTTTATCTTATTGAGCAGTTTCTTTGTGATCGCATGTTTCCCTTTGCTCAGCCGGGTGACGCCGGCAGACGGCAGTGTCCAGTATTCAACTTCCGCGGAAGACTGCTCTTTCAGACAGATCGCGATAATCCGCGGAAGATGCCCTCCAAGCTTTTCTTTCCAGTCCTCGGAACTGAGGATGGGACCTCCCAGAGCCATTGACAGACGTTCGCGGATGTTATCCGGCAGGCCCTTCATGGCTTCGAGCATCAGACGGCCTTCAATCGCGGGGAAAGAGGTGGTCTGGGGATCGACCTTGCCCCAGTTCCATCCCACCAGAATGGGGTTCTGGGCAGTAAAGGTCATATCGATTTCCAGATGGTTGGCACCGGGATGCAATCTGGGGGGACTGTCCGGGGCCGGGAACGGGAGCTTCATTTCAAGACGGAGCCGGCCCATCCCCTTGCTTTTCCCCGCGCCGAACCAGAATCTTCCGGCTTGGATTTCCCGGAGAAGATAATACAGCCGACCCTCGTTTCCGTCTTTTTTCAGCAGGGGGCCTCTTACAGACATGCTAAAATCAAACACGGAATGGCGCAACACCGTTTCCATTTTATAATTGGCATTGGCCTCCGCGGCCCACCGGTCCTCATCCAATCGGATTCCCATGCGCAGGTCAAAGAAATTGTTCCGCGGATAGCTCTTTTTCTGAAGTTTGCAATTCACGCTTTCGATCAGATTGGCCGGCAATGCCGCGCCATATAACCGGTGCCACATCTGATTGAGCAGGCCGATGTTCTTTCTGTTTTTGGACTGACCGATAAACGCGTCCATCAGAGACTGGGCGGTCCCCTCAATTTCCCCGGCCAGAGAAATCAGCCGATGGGTACCGTCATCGTCCCTGGTAAAAAGCGTCTTGCGTGCATTTCCTCTGTAAATCGGCGATTCTGCATAAAGCTTTCCTTTTAAAATCATAAGCGCCTCCTGTTTGCTATGTTCAAATTTCACTGATTATGTTCCAATCGCCATTAGCAACGTCATTTATCATATATTAGCAGAATTGTACAGAGTTTAAATTGTCAGTGGTCAGTTGTCAGTTGTCAGTTGCAACGGACCACGGACAACCGACCACCGACCACCGACAATCGACCACAAACAACCGACAACCGACCACGGACAACCGACGTTTTTTCCCATGATTAATTAAGGGAAAAAATTGCTTGATTTGCATCTGTTAGTAAGCTATACATTTTGTTTCTAGGAAGGGAGGTGATAAGGAAATCATCGCCTATTAATTTTATTGTGGGTTTATTGTGGGTTTATTGTGGAATTATTGTGGATTTGCTGTGGATTTTATATTCTAATGTAATGTGACTCTAAAAATCGGAGGATTTGATATGAAGAAATGGAAGGTCTTTCAGATCTGTCTGCTGACAGCTCTGATACTCAGCTCGGTCCTGTGCCTGCCGGCTGCTGCTGGCGATGATCAGATCGCCACCGGTGACAGCCCTGTTTTGCAGCGGATCATGGAGAAAGGTGTTCTCAGAGTGGGGTTTAATCCCTTGTTCAAACCCTTTTCATTTACCAATGAAAAAAATGAACGGGTCGGAATAGATGTTGATATTGCCGAACTTCTGGCAGAAAGTATGGGCGTCAGATTGGAGAAAGTGGTTCCCGATTCCTTTTCCGAACTGATTCCCATGGCTCAGAACGGCCAAATTGACGTGATCATGGCCGCGATGTCCAGAATTTTTGAACGGGCCAGATATGTTGATTTCACCGATTCCTATTATGATACCGGCATCACCATCATGCTGAACAAGCTCAGGGCCGGTCAGCTCAGAGTCGGTCAGGTGAAAACCTATCAGGAACTTATGGAAAAATTGGAAAAACAGGGGAAAGAAGACCAACTGATCATTGCCGCGACCACGGGCAAAGGCTCGATCCGCTCTGTGCCGGAGTTCTTTCCCGAAGCCAAACTTCAGGAATATCCCACCAACGAACAATCCGCGGAAGCAGCGGCCAAGGGGGAAACCCATATCATGGTTCACGATGAGATTTTTCTCAACACCTGGACCTCGGATAACCGGGACAAAACCCTGTATAAGGTCATTGTCTTTTCCGAACCTTATAAACCGGATACCTACGGCTTTGCCGTGGCCAAAGGCAATCAGTCCTTCCTGAATCTGCTCAACATGTTTATCTGTGACAAGCTTAGGGCTCAGGGGTATTTTAAAAAGTTTATGGGGAAATATGTTAAGAAGTAGAAACCGGATTCCGGTTTCTTCCACTCAAGGAGGAGAGTATGGAAAAGACAGAAGGAAAAAAAGGACTGGACCTGCAATGGAAGATTCTCATCGGTATTGTTGCAGGAATTATACTGGGGATCACATATAACAAGCTCTTCGGCCCCGGGGTGTCATCGGGGCCGATTTATGTGCAGAAGGTTTTCTTCGAGTATGCAGGGGATATCTTTATCCGCCTGCTCAGAATGATGATTGTGCCGCTGGTCTTTGCCTCTATTTTCATGGCCGTTGTCAATCTGGGAGATATCAGGGAACTGGGAAAGATCGGCAGCAAAACCGTGATTTACTACATGACCACCACCGCGCTGGCCGTTCTGGTGGGCCTGATTCTGGTCAATATCATTCATCCGGGAGAGGGCATTGACAAAGAGGCCCTTGCCGCGCTCGATATTGCCACGGAAGTCCCGGAGAAGGTGAGCAAGCAGGGAGTCGGTGAAAGAAGCGCCTCTGTCATTATTATTGACACCCTGGTCAACATGATTCCCAAGAATCCGGCCGGGGCCATGGCCAGGGGGGACGTGCTGCAAATTATCTTCTTCACCATATTTTTTGCGATCATGGCCGCCATGGTGGGAAGGGAGTCCGAAACCTTGGCAAATGCCATCAACGGCCTGGACCTGATCATGCAGAAGTCGGTTATGGTGGTGATGATCATCGCGCCTTACTGTATCTTTTTTCTTGTGACAGCCATTTTTATGGATCTGGGGGTCGCGGCCCTCAGGGCTCTGGGGAAATACGCGCTGACGGTTGTGCTGGGGCTGGCCATTCATGCCTGCGTGACCCTGCCGCTGCTGGTGCTGATTATCGGGCGTTACAGTCCTATCCGTCTGTTCAAGGCATTATCTCCGGCCGTTCTCACGGCATGGTCCACCGCGTCGAGCGCGGCCACCCTTCCCCTCACCATGGACTGTCTGTCCAAACGGGCCGGTGTGGATAAGAGAATCGGGAACTTTGTGCTGCCCCTGGGCGCCACGGTCAATATGGACGGAACCGCGCTTTATGAGTCTGTGGCAGTCATCTTCATCGCGGAACTCATGGGCATTGACCTGAGCATCGGGATGCAGGCGATCATCTTCATCACGGCCACCCTGGCCGCGATCGGAGCGGCGGCCATACCGGGTGCCGGTCTGGTCACAATGGGAATCGTTCTGACGGCCGCGGGAATGCCCCTGGACGGAATCGGGCTGATTCTTGCCATTGACCGTATCCTGGATCAGTTCCGGACGGCAGTGAATGTATGGGGGGACGCGACCGCTGGTGTGGTGGTTGGCAGGCTGGAAAATGCCATTACCGAGGTTGATCAGATGGCAGAAGTGAGTGTGTAAGTGCAAACTAAATCTCTTTATCTTGCTCTTGCTCTTGCTCTTTATCAGGATAAAGATAAAGAGCAAGAGCAAGATTAAGCTTACACTTATGGTGTAAACATGTAGGCTGACGGGTTTTCTGATTTTTCCGCGGGGAAAAATCAGAAATCCGCAGTATATCTTGGTTTCAAAGGGAGTGCCAAAATGAAATTTTAGCACCCGTTTTGAAGTGTAACCGATCATATCGCCCGGTTTTACAAAGATAGTTGCCGAGCATAAGCTCTCTCAAATGAAGAGGGAAGAAAGGAATAAAATAATGGAATTTCCGAAATACATTCAGGATTTCATGTTGCACGATGTCCTTGGAAAATGGAAATATAAAGGCAAGGAGCTGGTCAGCGCGCACTATATCAAAGTGGGCATCCGAATGAATCTCTATATCCGAACCATCGCGGACAAAGAGGGGAACCAGAAATTTGAGATTCAGTTGAGAGACAGCTATATCACCGGAATAGACTCTCTTGAAGAAGGCATAAAGATTGCTGAAGAGATTATTGAAGAGAATAAGCTTTTTATAAAAGATGCTTGATGACAGGGTCCGTGGGATGACACTCAGGGCGACAGGAACATTTCAGGCGTTTCAGATTCCCAACTTTCACATAAAGTAGTCCGATGAAAAATTCTGCCAAAGAAAAAGTGAGTCAGCCCGTCTCTGTCTGTGACGAGGTTCTGATTGCCATCCGAAAAATTATCCAATCCATTGATTTGCACTCGCGTTACCTTGTAAGACAGGTCGGCCTGACCGGCCCGCAACTGGTTATTTTGCAGGAGCTGTCCAAACTGGGGGAGGTGTCGGTGGGGGAGTTGTCCAAAGCGATCAGTCTGAGTCAGGCCACGGTCACAGGCATTCTGGAGCGATTGGCAAAACGCGGACTGATCACCCGCCGGCGAAGTGAGATTGACAGGCGGCGGGTGCTTGTCCAGGCAACTCAGGAATGTGAGGCGTTGTTAAAGAACGCGCCTCCTCTGATGCAGGAGGCTTTTATCAAACGGTTTGAAAATCTTCAGGACTGGGAGCAGATGATGATCCTCAGTTCGTTGCAACGCCTTGTTTCCATGACGGACGCAAAGTCACTCACCGCGGCCCCGTTTCTGACAACAGGCCCTATCGAGGACCCGACGGGCAAGGTGGAAAAACAAAACCTGAAACCCGAAATCTGATTGCCGGTTTTTGGTTTCACTTCTTCGCGTCAAGTGCCTGTTGCAGTTTTTCCCCCAGAGATCCCAGAGATGACCTGGTCCCTTTTGTATATTTTTTCCAGTTGTCTTCACCACCCTCCGAGTCACCGGGGCCAAGCGTTATTTTCCGATTATTCGGATGTATCTCTTCAACGGTGATCGTTATGGGATCTCCTTCCTTCAGTCTTTCGATCAGAGACGGTTTGTGGGATTTGCTGATTTTTGATTTCGGAAGAAGCCCTGTGATGCCCGGCTCCAATGTGATAAAATATCCGAATTTCTCCTTTTTTTCTATGGTGCCTTCCACCGACTGGCCCACAGTATACTTTTCTGTCACACCGATCCAGGGATCTCCCTCGGCTTCTTTGATGCTCAGGGATATCCTTCTTTTTTCGGTGTCAATCTCCTTTATCATGACGTCAACAGTCTCGCCTTCCTGCACCACATCCTCAGGTTTTGAGATCCGTTTCTTGTAACTCATTTCACTGATATGGACCAGTCCCTCGATCCCGGGGGCAATCTCCACAAACGCTCCGAAACTTGCACACTTTGTCACCCTCCCCCTGACTTTGTCACCGGCATGGAACAGTTCCTCGTCGCTCTCCCACGGATCGCCAGTGACCTGTTTCATGGAAAGAGAGATTTTGAGCTGACCCGGCGCCTTGCCCGGTTCCATCCCTGTCACTTTGACGGTGACGGAATCCCCTTTTTTCAGAATATCATCCGGTTTTTCCACTCTTGACCAGCTCATCTCCGAAACATGCACCATCCCCTCGATTCCCGGAAAAAGTTCCACAAAAGCGCCGTAGGGCATGATACTTGAAACTTTCCCCTCCAGAACAGAATCGATGGCCACATTTTCCATAAACTTCTTTCCGGCCGCTTTCCGCTCTCTCTCAAGCAGTTCACGTCTTGATACGACAATGTTTTTTCCGTTCTCCTCAAAACGCGTGATCAGGAACTGATGGACTTCCCCGACGTAATCATCCGGGGTTTCGACAAATCTCACATCCATCTGGCTGATCGGGCAGAAGGCTCTTCTCTGAAACATTTCAACATAAAATCCCCCTTTGCATTTCTCTTTTATCTTTCCTTCCACCGGCACTCTGTTATCAAAGGCATCCCGCAGAATGTTCAGTCCGCCGATGCCTGAAAGGGCTTTGGAAAGCCGGATTTCGTTTTCACTGAATGATACAATGTAAAGCTCCAGGGTATCGCCGATATTACAGGCCAGTTCCCCGTTTTCATCAACAAGTTCCGCCTTGTCAACCGCACCGTCAATTTTTGTGCCTGTGTTCACAAAAACGGTGTCCATTCCGATGGAAATAACTTCGCCTCTGACCTTATCCCCGATCCGAACATCCTCGCTCATCCCGGAGTTGTAAGAATCCAGAAGATCGGCAAAACTTTCCACTTTGTTCCCTTTGTTCCCGTTTTGAAAATAGGAACCGACAGCCTCGGCAAAATTTTTTGCCTGGGTGTCATCTTTTTTATCTATAAAACTCTCTGACATGATGATTATCCTTGAAAAAATTATAAAATAAATTCCGTCTTGTCAGGAACGATGCCTGAATCACATTCCCTTCCCGTTAGCCAGCCTGATTTGAGAAGTTTTTGAAACTTTGAAACTCTTAACCCGATGTTCAAGTTTTTAAAACTGAATCAGACCGGCTTTGCCGGAGAGTTTGGCAATTGTGACCTAACAGATTCCCATTTCAAAAAAACCGAACTTTTAATCTTAATCGGGTGCATTCCCAAAAAGTAGGAACATGCAGTATGTTGCTGACTCCGGAAATCCGATACGGACGTATGAAATACGGCAGTATTTCACACTTTGCCGACCGGAACATGAGGCCGGATCACAGTGTCACCTGCTTTTTTGGAATGCCCTCTTAATCTTGCTCTTAATCGAATGGACGCGAGCAGGAGCAAGAGCAAGAAAACGGGAAAGTTATATCTTTAACGCTTACATGCTATCATAGAGAATGTTTTCATCATCCTTTTCCTGTATAATTTGTTATTTTGCCAAATTAAAGAAGTAATCGCAAGCATTTTTTTTCAAGAAGCCATACCTTAATATATAAGCTGCTATGAACCTCTGTATCAGGTTTTTGAAACATTAGTCCGTAACCGTGACTAAATACTTTGATGCCACAGTGTCATTCCCGCGCTTTTGAACGGGCTTGGCTGGTTGACTTCAAGAGCTTCGGACAGAGCCAACGGACTGACCTGAAAAGCGGGAATCCACCTTTTTTAATCAGAGCCACCGTGTCATTTCCGCGCCTTTGAACGGGCTCGGCCGGTTGACATCAAGAACTTCGGACGGAGCCAACGGACTGACCTGAAAAGCGGGAATCCACCTTTTTTTAATCAGAAACAGTTGTTTTACCTCAACATTTTGATGCCACTGTGTCATTCCCGCGCCTTCAAACGGGCTTGGCTGGTTGACTTCAAGAGCTTCGGGCAGAGTCAACGAACTGACCTGAAAAGCGGGAATCCACTTTTTTTTTAATCAGAGCCACCGTGTCATTCCCGCGCCTTCAAATGGGATCGGCTGGTTGACTTCAAGAACTTCGGGCAGAGTCAACGGACTGACCTGAAAAGCGGGAATCCACTTTTTTAATCACTGTGTCATTCCCGCGCCTTTGAACGGGCTCGGCTGGTTGACTTCAAGAGCTTTGGTCAGAGTCAACTGACTGACCTGAAAAGCGGGAATCCACCTTTTTTTAATCAGAGCCACCGCGTCATTCCCGCGCCTTCAGACGGAATTGGCTGCCTGACTTCAAGAGTTCCGGACAGAGTCAACTGACTGACCTGAAAAGCGGGAATCCACCTTTTTTAAACCAGAGCTACCGTGTCATTCCCGCACCTTTGAACGGGCTCGGCTGGTTGACTTCAAGAGCTTTGGACAGAGTCAACTGACTGACCTGAAAAGCGGGAATCCACCTTTTTTTAACCAGAGCCACCGTGTCATTCCCGCACCTTTGAACGGGCTCGGCTGCCTGACTTCAAGAACTTTGGACAGAATCAACGGACTGACCTGAAAAGCGGGAATCCACTTTTTTTAATCACAGTGTCATTCCCGCGCCTTCAAACGGGATTGGCTGGTTGACTTCAAGAGCTTCAACTGACTGACCTGAAAAGCGGGAATCCAATCAGAAACAGTTGTTTTACTCAACACTTTTGATGGCACCGTGTCATTCCCGCGCCTTTGAACGGGCTCGGCTGGTTGACTTCAAGAGCTTTGGTCAGAGTCAACTGACTGACCTGAAAAGCGGGAATCCACCTTTTTTAATCAGAGCCACAGTGTCATTCCCGCGCCTTCAAACGGGATTGGCTGACTTCAAGAGCTTCGGACAGAGGCAACGGACTGACCTGAAAAGCGGGAATCCACCTTTTTTAATCAGAGCCACCGTGTCATTCCCGCGCCTTCAAACGGGATTTGCTGGTTGACTTCAAGAACTTCGGACAGAGTTAGCTAACTGACCTGAAAAGCGGGAATCCACCTTTTTTAATCAGAGCCACAGTGTCATTCCCGCGCCTTCAAACGGGATTGGCTGACTTCAAGAGCTTCGGACAGAGTCAACGGACTGACCTTAATCAGAAACAGTTGTTTTACCTCAATCCGGTTTTAAATAAATACTTTGCTGTCAGGTTTTCAAAATAATCTGAGACTGGGCAGATAATCCATAATCCAAAATCCGTGGACCTCTGTTAAGATTTCAATTGCTATTTTAACAAAAGCAGTGTACAATTACTATTTTAACAAAAGCAGTGTATTTAATGTCTTTTTAAGTACCTGTCCATAAATTTTTTTGTGCTCACCTTTGTGCCTTTCTGTGCCTCTGCGGCGTCTGTGGGATATAAAATCCCGGAAAATTATGGCCAGCTACTTACAAGCTACTGAGTACAGAGTACAGAGTATCGGAAACTCTGTGCATATCATTTTATTTAGCCGGACTTCAGGAGTTTTTAAAACTTTGAAACGCCGCCTAAAGGCGGAACTACGAACTTTTTAACCAGAAAATGTGCGTCAGGAATATGAAATATACAATAATAAGCTTGTTCATTTCTTTATGCCTAGTCTCAGGAATGGCTTACGCTTCCTTGATTATCGAATTTCAGCAGGGAGAAATGGTATTGCAGGCCCAGGATGTGCCCATCGGTGAAATTTTGGAAGAAATTTTCCAAAAACATCAGGTGGAGATTGTGGGACTGGAGCACAGGGAAGAGGAGACGATCACCTTTTCCGCCAAGGGAAAAACATTGGAAGATGTCCTCAGGCGTCTGTTTCGATATCTGAAAGAAGAGAACTGCGCGTTCGAATTCACGGATGTCAAATTAAAACGGGTCTCGGTTCTGCCGAAATCAAAAGGAAAAGGCCATTCTCGTCCTGTCAGAACAGAACGGAAAGCAGGTCGGAAAACTTCCGTCGTCAGAGTTATAGGCATCATAAAAGGAAGCCAGGCAGAGGAACTGGGGCTGAAGATCGGAGACCTCATTATCGAATATGACGGGGTTAAGATTCGCAGCGCCCAGCAACTGGTGAGAGAAGTCAAAAAGAAATCAGACAGCGGGCAGGTTGAAATGACGGTTGTGCGTGACCGGAGCTCTTCCCCGTATGTTCTGAACGGAGGCAAAATCGGTGTGCGTATTTCAACAGCAAAGATTCCAAAGGAGGAGTTTGATACTTATTAACTGAGACTTTCCATGAATTTTACACCTTTGTTCACAGAACCTTTCAAACAGAAAGGTCCCGCCTACTGGTTTCTGTTTAGCGGCCAAAATCTTCTGGTGGATCCGAGTGACGGGATGGTCCCATACCTCACGGATATGACCGAACTGAATCTGAAACCGATACGCAGACAATACCTCGGCGCGCTGAACGGGCGATCCTGTTATTCTGTCGAACTGGCAGGTGATGCGGATCCGCCTGAGGGGATGGTTTTTCAGAGGTTGCGAGACCTTTTCGACACAATGGACGAGACGTTCTGCAGGATTGCCGGCCTCGGTCTTCAGATTGTCCACTGGGACCAGACACACCAGTACTGCGGACGTTGCGGCGCTCCCACCCGGAATAAAGATGACGAGCGGGCGAAGCTCTGTCCCAAATGCGGTCTGGTCAGTTATCCCCGGATATCTCCGGCGATCATTGTGGCAATAGTAAAAGATCATCAGATTCTCCTTGCCCGGACCAACCGTTCTCCGACCAAAAAAGGCCTCATTGCCGGCTATGTGGAAGCAGGGGAGACGCTTGAAGAATGCGTCAGAAGGGAGGTCAGGGAAGAGGTCGGTATCGAAGTAAGGAATATCCGCTACTTCGGCAGTCAGTCCTGGCCCTTCCCAAGTTCCCTGATGATTGCGTTTACCGCGGAATATGCCAGCGGAGAGATCAGGATCGACAAATCGGAAATCATAGACGCGGACTGGTTCGCCGCCGAAAATCTGCCAGAAAACCCGAAAGAGGGAGGCATTGGCGGGCGGTTGATTGACTGGTTTGTTGATGCTCTTGATGCTTGATGCTTGATGCTTGATGCTCTTGATGCTTGATACTTGATGCTTGATGCTTGATGCTCTTGATGCTTGATGTTTGATGTTTGATGTTTAGCAGGGCATTGATATAACAGATTAACTGGAGAAAAAATGACATCTTTTCAAAGCAAAGTTAAATCCGGTCTGTTATCCGGTATCCAGAAAGGATGGGGCGGATTTGTCTGGATAATGAAAATTCTTGTTCCCATATCTTTTTTCACCATGCTGCTGACCTACAGCGGCTGGATGAGCCGTATTGATTTTCTTCTGGAGCCTGTGATGGGGTTCATCGGTCTTCCTTCAATAGCTGCTCTGCCGCTGATTGCCGGAATACTGACCGGAATTTACGGAGGCGTCGCGGCCATGATTATGCTTCCCCTTTCCATGGATCATAAAATCCTGATCGCTGTCTTCCTTCTAATTTCGCACAACATTATCCAAGAAAGCATTGTCCAGGGGAAATCAGGGTTTAATCCTTTAAAGGCAGCGATTTTCCGTTTGATCACTTCTGTCGCGGCAGTCGCGATACTTGCCCGGTTTATCGGATCTGAGGCAACGGTGACGGTGACAGAAGGCGTTTCTCTTTCAAACGCCGCGCCGTTTATGCTGACCCTGAAAATCTGGTGCATGGAAACGCTCCGCCTCAGCGTGAAGATATTCGTGATCATCATGACGCTGATGATGGTCCTCGGGCTGATGAAAAGCTTTGATGCCATTCATCACATTGTCAGACCCCTGACCCCGGTTTTGAAAATTATGGGCCTTAACCGGCGGGTGGGAATATTATGGCTGACCGCGAACATATTCGGGATATCGTATGGCGCGGCAGTGATCGTAGAGGAAGCAAAAGAAGGGAATCTCACGGATGAGGAACTGACAAAGCTTCATCTTTCAATCGGCATCAATCATGCCATGATCGAGGATCCCGCGCTCTTTCTGCCATTGGGAATCTCTCCGATATGGCTCTGGATCCCGCGGATTGTTACGGCAATAGCCGCGGTTCATCTCTTCTCTCTGTGGCGATGGATAACTCGACAATCGGGTGCAAATGACACACAACAATTATCACCAATATTTACTCGAAGGCGAGCGGGCAGGCGGACGATACGCTTTGATGATACCGCGTGATACCCGCTCAGGCAGGTACGGGTATTATCCGGGGAACGCAGCGGGAACCTCTCTTGATTTCAAGGATTTCCGCGACTATCAGCCCGGCGACGACCTGCGGCATATTGACTGGGGCGCGTATGGCAGGAGCGACAAGCTGACGGTCAAGCTGTTCCGTGAGGAGGTTGACCCGCATGTTGATCTCCTCATTGACGGGTCCCGGTCAATGGCCCTTGAGGAGACTGCCAAGGCCCGGGCCGTTCTCGGCCTTGCCGCGCTCCTGAGCAGCGCCGCGTCGAATGCGAAATGCACCTGCTGTTCATGGATAGCCGCGGACGGCTGCCGTCAGATTGAAAACAGCGAGGATCGGCCTTCAGCATGGCTCGGCCTGAATTTTGATTCCCGATACAGCCTTTCGGAATCCTTTGTGATATGCCCCCCGTCGCTGCGCAGGCGTGGAATCCGCATTCTCCTGAGCGACCTTCTCTTTCCCGGAGATCCGTTCACGGCGCTCAGACATCTGGCCGAAGGCGCAAGCGCGGTTTTTGTGATTCAGGTTCTCGCGGACGCGGATATCAATCCTCCCCCCCGGGGAAATATAACCATTGTCGATTCTGAAACCGGTGAAACAACGGAGCTTTTTTTAGACGAACAGATCCGCAAACGCTATGAAAAGAGATTGAACACGCATCAGCAGAACTGGCACACCGCGGCCAAGAAAACAGGAACACTGATAACCTCATTCACCGCGGAGGAGGTGGTTGTCAACTGGAATGTTGACCCGATGGAGGCGGCGGGTCTGCTGAGGGGGTTATGATGTTTTCCCTTACCACGCCTCTGGCGTTTCTGGCGATTGTCGGCGTCCCCGCGCTCATCGTCATATATCTTTTACGAAGCCGTTTCCGGAAGTACAAGGTATCCAGCATCATGCTCTGGGAGAACCTGTCACCGGCAAAGCAGACTGGCCTGCGTCTGCGGCGTTTTCAGACCGGCCTTCTCTTCTTTCTGGAGCTTCTGATTATCCTCCTGCTTGTCACGGCCGCGTCCGGCCCCATGATTCTGACCGATGACAAATCAAGACCCCTTGCAGTCATCCTTGACGACTCGGTATCCATGCGCGCGGAGAAAAACGGGGAATCTTTCAGAGACAAAGGGCTTGAAGCCATTGAAAAGATCATCCGTCACGGGCAATATCGGCCGATCCGCTTCATCCTTGCCGGCAGACGCCCGCGGATAATGGCGCATTCTGCCAGGACACCTGACCAGGCGATGAAAGCCCTTGAAGACTGGCGCTGCTTCGCGCCATATTCGGAATTGGAACAGGCCATGGGAATCGCGTCCCAGATCAGCGGCGAAACCGCGCTTCTTCTAATCATCACCGATCACGCGCGGCCGGCCGGGATTTCCGATCCCCGCATTCAGTGGCAGGCTGTCGGCGCACCGCTTCCGAATACGGGATTTGCCAACGCGGCAAGATCGGCAGCAGAGGATAAGGATCGCTGTCTCTTGGAGATCGTCAATTTTTCCGACAAAGCTGTTGAAACGACATTGAAAATAAATACGGAGCAAAGACCTTTGCGACTTGAACCCCGGGGGCGGAAACGCATGATATTCAATCTGCCGAAAAGCGCCGTGCTTTCCGCGGAACTGGGGAGCGACAGTCTTTCCGAGGACAACAGGATTCTCCTCTATCCGAATCCGATAAAGAAAGTCGGCGTCGAAATTCGCATTGCTGATGAAAAAATGAGACGCCTTTTGGCCAGAGCGGTTGAGGCTTCGGGTCTGACCGCTCCCGGGGTGTCCGGATACGATATTCTGTTCACCGACAAAAAAGAGGCGGTGCCGCCTGTCCGGGACTGCTGGATGGTGCATGTCATCTCGGAAAAAGAGGCCGCGGCATATAAGGGACCGTTTGTCACCGACCCTTCCCATCCGCTCCTGAAGGGAATCTTTTTGGAAGGCGTAATCTGGGGCGCGGGAAAAGCAGAGAGGATGCCCGGAACGCCGGTCATATCCGTGGGGAATATTCCGGTTCTGACCGAGGCTGAAACGCTCTCCGGCACCCGGCGGATTTATCTCCGCCTGAATACGGATTTATCGACCTTCCACCAGACCCCTGCCTGGCCGGCCCTGATCTGGAATTTGCTGAACTGGCGTGTTTCGGAACTGCCGGGTTTGCAGGAATCGAATCTCCGCGTCGGAACGCAAATCTCTTTTGTGCCTGAAACCGATGTGAATGAAATCCGAATAACGCCGCCCGGGCATGAAAGCCGGCGGATTCCTGTTACTGATGGAAAAGCGGTCATCGAGCCGGAACAGCCCGGCGGATACGCTGTCAGAGCGGGCCGGACCGAGTTCCTCTTTGCAGCCAACATGCTCGCTCCTGACGAATCGAATCTGACAACCTGCACTTCAGGGAAATGGGGAAACTGGACCAGTTCCGAACTGATCCGGCAGGACTATTACCCGCTGGCATGGGTCTTTCTTTTACTCGCGCTCACGGGGCTTTTTGCTCATCTGATATTATCGTCATTCTGACGCCTGTTTATAACGGATTCTTGAACTTGAACTTAAACTTGAACTTGAACTTGAACTTAAACTTGAACTTATACTTATACTTGGCCGCAAATAAATGTTCCTGATTCGGCATCCTTCATTTGTCGGTTTACACTTTCGGGTGTCAGGGGTGAACTCTTTTTTTGTTCCTCTGTGCCTCTTTGTGCCTTTGTGCCTTTGTGTGAGACATGAAATGCCGGCCGCCGGCTCTGATTGGAAAAAAGTGTAAACTACTTTCGGTTTTTTATGAAGGATGCCCCTGATTCTAACGCTTTTTGTGGTCCCGAAATATGATACCGGATATGAGGATGAAACGGATATCCGTCCGTCATGTTTCCGGCTCATGCCGGACCGGGAAAATCCGTTTCATCCTCATATCCGTTGTCATATTTCGGAACCACAAAATCCGTTAGAACCAGAAATGTTCACGTTCACGTTCAAGTTCACGCCTCCCGAAAGGCGTCATAATCAGTAAAAAAAAACCGGTTTTCTGATTATAACGGTTTTTGGGGAGGCCCGGGAATATGACAACGGATTCCGGGATGAAACGGATATTCCCGGATCGGACATGACAGCGGATTCCGGGGATTAAACGGATATTCCCGGATCGGGGATTAAACGGACATATCCGTTTAATCCTTCTGTCCGTTGTCATATTCCGGGGCCTCCCCAAAATCCGTTATAATCAACCGGTTTTCTTAGGAGGAAATAATGGGCAAAAAAGCATACCAAACTCGCTTTACACATTTAGCCACACTCAAAAAGATATTGAAAGAGAAAAACAAGAAATGCCTGTTCCCATGTATTGGGGACTTGGTAAGACGGGGAGTCGTATTAAAGCGATTCTCCGATGAAGATGACATCCCCGGACGCCAGGAAGCGACCCGATATATCGCAGGCTGGTTCAAATATGTCGGCGTATCCGAGGAGGTCTGCCTGGAGTGGATGACCGAATACTCTCTGGATGTTTTATCTGCCATCTCATCCAGTTCCAAATCCCAGATACGGCACAGCACAAAATCCAACATCCGGTATATTTACAGAGCGGACCTCCCTTTTGACTGCGGATGCATGAACAATCCTTTTAAAGCATCCTGTAGGCGGACCTGTCCCATATACAAAGAGATGCTTGACAAATACGAAGAGCGGATGGCAAGAGAGGCGAACCGTGACTATGATATTGAAATTGAGGACGGAAGAGAGTATGATGAATCAAAGATAGAAAAAACCACAATCAAAGATCAGTATTCCGAACAGTTTGAGGAAGCCTGGGAACTTGCTGAAAAACTTATTGAAGAAGGCGTTCCCCGGAAAAAGATCATCAATATTCTGAATGAGCGCGGATTAAGAACCCGGACAGGAAGAAAATGGACGTATGCAATCTTGGGCGTTGAATTGAAGAACCTCCCTTATCAGATTGAGACAGGGACTCGGACAAAGCCGCAGATCATCTCGGTTAAGGAGCTTTATAAGGAACAGTTTGAAAGAGGCCGGAAATTTGCGCTCAATCTTATCAGACAGAATATCCCCCGGCAAGAGGTGGTCAGGCGTCTGAATGAGAAAGAGTTTAAAACCCGGACAGGGAAAAAATGGACAACCCCGATCCTGCGGGCCGAGTTGAAGCAGCTTAAGAGTAAGGATGAAAAGAGGAAAGGTAAAAAGAGAAAGGGGCGTTAACCATGCGAATATATGCCACGGCGGATATTCACGGTCGAAAGAAGCGGATCACACTGATCCGGAACAATATATTCAAACATAAACCGGATGTGCTGGTAATTGCCGGAGATATCAGCAGTTGTATCCGCTCTGCCCGGATCATCGCCCAGTTGAACGATATGCCCGTTCCTGTGCTGGCGATTCGCGGCAACACGGATCTGGCAGGAATGGATCGCCTGATGGAAGAATATCCGAATATCTCTTCTCTGCACCTGAGAGAAGTCGCCGTGAACGGGGTCTGTTTTACAGGCGTAAGCGGCACAATTCCTCTCCCGTTTCACTCGCGGATAGGTTTCAGAGAACAGAGCGTCATGAAAAAACTTGAACCGCTCGTTAAAAGATATTCTGTGCTGCTTGCCCATCCGCCGCCATACAGAGTGCTGGATGAAGTGATCGGAAGGTTTCATGCAGGATCCAGGCGTCTGCATGAACTTGTTCTGACGCGGCAGCCCGCGCTGCTGATCTGCGGCCATATTCATGAACGGCGAGGCTCGGCCTTTGTCGGAAAGACGCTTGTGGTGAACTGTAGTATGGGCCGGACAGGCGCGGGCGCAATAATCACGTTTGATCCAAATCGAGAAATAAAAGTAGAAATGCTTTAAACAGTTCGTAGTTCCGCCTTTAGGCGGTTCAGTTCGTAGTCCCGCCTTTAGGCGGTTCGCGGCCACCTAAACGCCGAAACTACAAATGTTGAAAAAATCTGGATGTAAGGAGTTTTATAAATGAGAGAGGAAAAAATTTATACGATGCAGGAGGCTGCCGATTTTCTGGGAGTGACTTATATTGTAATGAGAAGATATGCAATCGGGAGGATGATTAACTGGACAAAACCCAAAAACAAATATCTTTTCAAAGAAAGCGATCTGATTGAATTCAAAAAGGGAAATATCCGGTTTAAAGATGACTGATCTTGAACAAAAATCCCCCTGTCGTGCCGGGCAGAATGGCGGGCCGTCAACTCAGGAACTTCTCTCTGGGTGGATTAAAATACCCATATCTCAAACCTGGGAACGCTTTGCGAATCCGCGTGAGAACATTCTTCATACCCACGGGTTTCCCGTGCGCGGCAACACCGGACATGATTTTCCAATATCTGACCGGATCAAAGTTCAGATTGCGCCACTGGATCATATTTATCGGATGATCTTTGATAAAGCCGGTCAATGCGTCAACTTCTTCGGGTGAGTCTGTGAAGCCCGGGCAGTTCAGATAGTTTACCGAGACAAATTTCCCCCGACGGATCGCCATGTCAATCCCTTCGACCACATCCTGGAATCCGTATCCCCGGGGGCGGAAATACGCGTCATAGCATTCTTTTCTGACGCTGTTCATGCTGATACGCATACTCTCCAAGCCCGCGTCGAACAATTTCGCCAAGATATCAGGTTTGCTCCCGTTGGTGTTCATGTTAATCGTGCCGCGTCCGGTCTCGGAACGGATTCTGCGTATGGCCGGCTCGATGACATGGGCCGCCAGCAGCGGATCGCCTTCGCATCCCTGGCCGAAGCTGACCACGCTTTTTTTCACCCTCTTGATATGCGCCAATGCCACTTCTGCGATCTCCTCGGGCGACGGGGTAAAGGAAATCCGGTCCTGGCTGTTGGGGATTTCGCCGTCCTGGAGAGATATGCAGCCCAGACACTTGGCATTGCAGGCCCCCGAAGTCGGAAGCGGTGCCTCGTACCTCCCCAGAAAGAAATTCTTTCCCGCGGGGCATCCGTAAGTCAGGGCGCATTTTTCAAGATGTTCTCTCAGTCGGTTGGAAGGCATCTTTTTCCGCATTCTGCGCACCCCGGCCGCCACATCTTCCCGCCGCATCAGCCTCAGATCCTGGCGTTTCTCGCTATCCACAAGAATCACGGCGGTTCTGAATCTCCCCTTCTCCCACCCCGCGGCACCGTAAGAAAAAAGGGGAAGATACTCCGCGCCGTCATTCTCCCTGTACGCGCTCGAATATGAAATCACATATCCGGGCGAATTAAAAGCCGCAACCGGGAATATGGGCTCGCCGGGGATGTACGGGTTTTCCGTAACCGTTTCAAATCTGTCCCTACCCATGTTGAACAGCACAGGGGATCGATCGGGCAGGAACATCATTTCTCCGCCGTGAGGCATGGCCAGGGTCTCCTCCATAGTCAGACGCGTGAAGGAAGAGCCGGCCATGCCGACCGCGGCGTATCCTTCAAGGTCGAAGATTTCGCCTTTCTGATTGGCCACAATTGCTGTTATCATTTGATTATTTCAGTTATCTGCTGATTCGGCGTGTATGTAAAGACCACGTTCGATGTCAGTCCCTCAATCCCTGCGGACGGATCATCCAACCGCATAATGTTGAACCCGGCCGTTCCGCAGTCGCCGAACTTGTCACAACTCAGGTTCCCGGTTACCCCTTTGAAATCAGTCATGTTATACATCGTCTCACGCAATGCGCCCCGGCCGATGTGCAATGTCCCGTCTTTTTCCCTCACCGCTGTTTTTTCTATGGCGTCCAGGAGCATATTCGCCGCATCATAACCATGATCATACCCGGTTGCAGAAGGGCGGTCTCCGTATTTTGCCCTGTATTCGGAAATTAGTTTGTCATGAGCCGGACCTTTCACCGGTGCCGAACCGGCAAAATACATGCCTGTACCATCTGTGTTCACCTTTTTAATAAAGTCATCTGTCAGCAAAGCAGAACACCCCATAAGGATAATCCCCTCTTTTAAAAGATTATCCGCCTTCATCTTCGCGACCTCCTGAACGATAAAATCACCCTCCGGTCTGTAGGTCGGAAAGAAAATCAACTCTGCTCCGGAATCCGCCACCCCGGTCAGTAAGGGGCGCATATCCGTGTCTCCTTTGTAAACAACGGCGCTGAAGACAATTTGCCCTCCCAGGTCTGTGAATACCTGTTCAAACAAATCTGTAAGCCCCCGGGTGTAGGTATCCCCCTGATTGACTGTCGCAACTTTCCTCACATTAAGTTCCTGAAACGCATAAATTGCCGGCGTCCGTCCCAGTTCCGCATCGTTATATCGGGTACGGAAGTAACCCGGATGCCAGTCGGCACCCTGTCTGCCGCCTGCTGATGTCAGGGAAGCGGCGCTGTTCAGTCCCGAAATCATAACCAGTCCGGCTTCCGATATCACTTCGGAAGCAGCGGCGGCGGCCCCGGAGCAGGTGGTTCCGATAATTGCTGTCATCCGCGGGCGGGCGGCAAATTTCAATGCGGCGTTCTTTCCGCCTTCTGCTGTGCATTGTTCATCCTCCGTTTGTAATTCAACGGGATGACCAAGCAGTCGGCCGCCCCGTCCGGCCACGGCAAGTTCAATGATTCGGACCTGCTCAGTCCCGTAAGCCGCTGCACCGCCGCTCAGGTCCTGTATTATCCCGATCCGGATTGGTTCATCCGGCGCGATGGTGACACATCCAACGGAGTCCGTACATTTAAAGACCGGTTCCGCTTTTTCGCATCCTGTCGGCAGAATACTGAAAAATACGGCAAAGAGAACAAATAATCCTTTAAAAAACTTGTGTTTAAGCATTTTTTTTTTTCCTTTCATTTCTTGTTTCCACGCTCTTTCTTTCTCGTTCCCACGCTCCGCGTGCCATTAAGTTAAGAGTCAGATCGGCCTGATAAGGATGCGTAAGTTCCTGAAATAACATCTTCCTCAGTGGGCTGCTGTGTTCCTTAACTTAATGGCAGTGACGCTCCGCGTGGGAACTAACATAGGATTGATGCATCGGCTTCTTTGCCGTGAATCCTGCCAATCCTTTAATCAGGTGAATCAGGGTTCAGACACTCCGCAATGCCCGAATCTACTCATTCACCAATTCAAGGGCTTTCCGATACAGATTTTTTCCGATTCTGATTCTGTTGGCAATCAGTTTGTCCAGACAGGGCTTTATATGGCTGATATGGCCTGATTTTTTTGCCTCCAACAGAACGCCGATTGTGCCGATAGGGCATAATCTCTCGCTTCTGGCGATTTTCCGCCCTTTGGGATCGTCCAAAAGAATGTCTCTGATTCCGTTTTCCAAACATAGGGCAATCGCTTCGGCTTCCCCATAATCAACGTCATTCATCAGCTTCCGAACTTTGACCCTATCCCGGACATACTTCAGCCTGTTCATTGAAAATGCTTTCAATTCAGGGGAATACGGTTTGTTCCATATCGAAACCTCGGCCAGGACAGCTTGCGGAATGTAAATTTCAGAGAAAATCAGTGTCAGCAAATCCAATCGGTCCAAGATGGCAAATCCGATCAGAGGGGATGAGTCGGCAACGATTTTCATGAGTCAAACCTTTCAAGTTCTTCTTCCAATTCGGACGCATCATAAGCAATCAGGTCAATGTCGTGATTGTCCAATTCAGTCAGAAGATCCTGCCGTCTCATGCCTGCCAGTTCGGCCGCCTGTCCGAATGAGAGTTTGTGATTTCTGAACAACTGAAGTGCTGTGAAAAGGCGCATCTGATATATAAACTCTTTCTGAGTCTGATTCAGTGTCTGCAAGATACCCTGCGGTATTTCAAAGGTGATCCGAGTTGCTTCCATAATAATTTTCCTCCTATTCTCCGGTACAAAGTTTTGTCGTAGAAATACTCTCCAACCCGGACAATACTTTTCTCATACAATCCGTAAAGTGAGTATGTGCTTTTTCAACTTGTGAACTTGGATTGATAATATAATTATACAGTTCTTTCTTTGCAGCCAGAATATCTGTGATTTCAGAATCACTGCCATCCGTCAGGGAAGCATATTGTTCGTCAGTCGCGGAAACAAGTTCCGCTTTCTGTTCCTCACTTAAAGCTGCAATATCTCTGACCAACTCCAAAGAAACAGATTTCCGGTAATTACTTATATCTTCCAATGCCTTTGCAACAGTTCTCTTGTCAAACTGATTAAACACATTCTGATATATTCCGCCTTCATGCTCCCGTATGTTCAGATATTTTCTTATGACAAGCCTGATCGGACAGGCCCAGTCACCCGGCTTGTCAAGCAATGACAGTTTCAGCCTCAGGCCGCTCTCAGTTTTGTCTTTTGCCACAGAACAGCTTTTGTATTCATCTGATCTCAGCCCGGTTACTATTTCACCCGGCTCGCAGATGCGCCCCTTCAGCACCCTGTCATCAGAATGAATACGAAATCCTGCCCGTGAACCATCTTCCCGGCTCGGGTTTGTCATCTGCGATCTGTCCGAGCGGATCGGGATCTCTGTGGTCCGCATCGAACAGATTGAAAACGCTGAACTGAAATTCCATCCCCTTTGTGAAATTCCTGAAAGTCAGTGAGGTGTTGACCAGGGTCCGGGCCCTCACCGGATCACGCTGATCCCTGATCACAAGCGTCTCGCCGTCCCATGTCCTCTCCCCGCTCCGCTCTCTCTTTCCCACATAATTGACAGACACATTCGCAATGACATGCTCGTCGAAGAAATCATAGTTCACACCGACATTCCCGTAGAATTCCGGAATGCTACCCACCCCGAAGTCATCCTGGGTATAGACCTGGCCGCCTGCCGAGGTTATGGTCTTGTGCGTCGTGTTTCTGACATCCTGCCAGGTGAGATTGCAGTAGGCGTATTTGTGGGTGTCGGAAGAGAGGCGGATTTCGCCTTCCGCACCGCGCCCCTCCATCTTCCCGACATTCTGCCAGAGCTTGTCTTTTATTTCAGTAAGGTTTTTTGCCTTTGTGTCGAACCAGGTCAGGGTGGCCCGGATGTCAGGGGTGAAATTATACCCGACAAGCCCTTCCGTCGTGGCAATCTCTTCCGGGTTTATGTCCGGGTTGCCGGTGACAGCGGGGTTGTTTCTGACATACATCTCACCGAAGTTGGGAGCACGGAAGGCCGTACCGTACAGGGCCTTGAAGTAAAGCTTTTCCGTGGGGGCACAGACCAGTCCGAAACGGGGATTGGTGCTCGAGCCCACATCATCGTAATCATCATGGCGGAGACCCGCCGTCAGGGAGAGACTGCTGATGCCCTTTTCCAGCCCGAACAGTTCTTTCAGGTCGAAAACACCCTGTCCGTAGAAGGCTGTAGTCAGTCTGTCCGCATTCTCGTTAAAGTTCGCCTGTTCCGAGATATTCTTCAAGCCCCCGAGATACCGGTACGGAAACGGAGGATAGACAACACCGTCAACTTCAAGATCATGCCCGGTAATATTATAGTTCGCATAAGATAAAACATCAGACTGCCTGTAATAATCGCATAAGGTGCCGCCCACAACCTGAATTCCCGAAAAAATTTCATAATCTGCCGTAAGTTCTCCGCCAAACGTGGAAGTTTTAGCCCTCGGACTTCCATAAAGACCCTCACCTTCGGGAAAACCGGTATGCATGGGCAGGGCGGCGGTCTCTTCCGGAAAGACTTCCCAGAGCAGATTGTATTTCTGATAATCATAGTAGGTTCTGATCAGCAGATGTCCCCTGTCTTCCAACGGCAGTGTGTAGCCGAGTTCGCCGAACGCATATATCATATCGACTTCGTCCTCATCAGTCAATGCTCTGGCAATACCCACAGGGTTGTTGGTGTCCATCTTACTGAGAAAACCGGAAAAACGGAAGTCCTCATAGCTCAGAGATGTCTGAAATGTATAATGTTCGCCGTCACCGGTCATTTTTCCCGGAGCGGCGCTTGCCAATACCGGTATGTCCGCGGTCATGTCCGATCCGATGATTCCGTCATACCCGTCCGTTCTGTGGTAATCGGCATACAGGTAGGCTCTGAAATCATCGTCTTTGTACGACAATTCGCCATACGGCTTCACAGTGTCATAGCTTCCCACTTCCACGGATATTTCGGAAGGTTCGTCACCTCCCTCTTTGGTGATGATGTTGATGACTCCCAGAAAGGCGCTCGCACCGTAAAGGGCCGACCCGGGGCCGCGGATGACTTCGATCTGTCTGATGTTGGCAAGCGGTATGCGGTCAAAAAAATACCCGGTGCCTCCGTTGCCAGGATTCATCCAATGTCCGTTGAGCATGACCTTGCTTTTGGAATTGGTAACCGATGCCATGCCGCGTATGTTGAGCTGATGACATGGGACATTAATCATGTGGGTGACATCAAATCCGGGAATTGTCCGAAAGACATCCGCAAGACTTCTGGCGCCCATGTTTCTGATTTCCTTTGCCGTGATCACCGAGACAATGGACGGCGCCTCTTCCATCGTCATTCCGGTTTTCGTTGCGATCATGAGCTGCTCCTCCAGCTCGTAAAAGGAAATCTCGTCCTCGTCGGACTGGTCAATGTATCCGGTCTCCTCCTGCGGAAGCATGTCCGAGGCACGGCACGGGGAAATTCCCGTGATCAGAATGAAAAGAATCGCCGCTGTCAGTCTCAGGGAGACGGAAAATGCGGCAGCACACGCCCCGGAACGAACGGGGTGAGACGCATTTGTTGCGGAATCAGACATTTGAACCTCCTTTGCTGTGTGTTTGCGGGACGCGGAGTGTCCCTTCAATTGCGTACGAGAACTTTCTCTGCCCGGAAGCAGGACTGCCGGGCGGTTTTTGCATTGTCCCTGACGGGACAGTCCCGCAGGACGGCTGATATATAAAAGCCCGGAGTTCCGACTCCGGGCTGTCTGTTTCGTCAGAATTTGTATCTGACCGGAAACACTGCTCTCATCGTCGGGCATGTCTTTCAGTGTCCGCTAAAAACCTTTCATCATTTTTTTTCTCCTTTCATCATAAGACAAAGTTTGCAGACTCAGCCGCCGCGGCCGGGGAAACCCGGTTTCTGTCATATCGGAACTCATATCCGGCCCCGATATCAGAAATGCCACCGCACTTCCCCGAAGAAGCTCCGCCCCTCCATGGGGTAATCGTTCTCGATTGCCGGAGGTGCGGGCTCCCGGATATCCTCATCGAACAGATTGCGGGCGATTATGGCGAGATCCCAGTGTCTGAAGATATTCTTCCGCCTCAGCACCATGTTCACCGTGGCATAATCATCGACATCCTCGCGCGTGTCGCTCTCCGCCCGCTCCCGCTTTGCCACCCAGTGCAGGGAGGTGTCAAAGGACCAGTCAGGCAGAAACATCCAGTGGGCATTGAGATATGCCTGCATGCCGGGCGCATTCGGCACGGCTTCGTCCGTATCCGCGTCTTCGGAATGCTGGTAGGAGAAATTTCCTGCAAGGCTCAGCGTGTCGGTAACCGCCAGTTTTGCTTCCGCCTCGAATCCGTAACCATCCTGATCCCTCACGTTCTGCCAGCGCCCTATGCCTGTATCAGGATCTTTTACCAGATCTATGAGATCTTTTATCTTGTAACCGAACAGATTGAGGGTGGTGTGCAGCCGGGGAACGGGCCTGTAATCGAACACGAGTTCCAGCGTCCGGACGGTTTCCGGATCGAGGTCCGGATTACCCAGACCCGAAGGGTTGTTTTTGGCATACAGTTCCGCAAGAGCGGGCGGCCGGAAGGCAGTGCCGAAAAGCAGTTTCAGGATCAGTTCCCCGGATGTGTTCCAGACCAGGGCAAGACGCGGATTGACGGTATGCCCGAAATCGGAATAATGATCGTAGCGCACGCCCGCGGTCAGTTCCCATTTCCGGGCAAACTTCCATTCGTCCTGCAGACTCAGGAACCACACATCCCGTATGTTCTCCCGCTCCATGTAGACATATTCCGTATCCGTCGTACTCACCATGGTTCCGTCCGCAACCTCCTCGGTCCCGTCAAGAACAGCCGGTCCGGTGTTTGTTAATGATTTGGGAGTCACATCCGCACGTCTGAAACCGGCGCTGATGCGAAAAAAGTGATTTTCGAAGCCCGAGTGTAACCCTGTAAGCTCCGTGCTCGCTGTCTCCTCGGTTCTGCCGGGTTGTCCCCATACGCCATCCGGAAATGAGACCATCCCCCCTCCCGGAGTAAGGAGATTTCCGTCATCGCCCACAGGCAGAACCGCTCCCGCGGGAAATATCTCCATCAGAGCATCATCGTCATGGTACAGGTAACTTATGTTTCCGACAAGGTTCCAGTCGTCCGCAAGCTCATCGTTCTGATATGTCATGCTGGCGAGATACACATCCTGGGACCACTCCTTTGTTCCCAGCGTATTGGCTCCTCCGGCTCCGAAATTAGAATCATTCCAATACCCCATAACCCGCAACGTGAAGTTGTCCCTTGCAAGTTCCGTGTTTGCGGTTATAATCCTTCCGCCAGTGTCCGGAGAGCCTGGGGCACGGGATGCCGTGGTTCCGAACAGGCTGTCAAATCTTGTCTGGGCATCCGTGTCCAATATCCTGTCCGAATCCCCTCCGGTTTCCAAAATTTCGAGACCCAGCGCCACCTCCCATCCCCCGGGTGTGCCTCCGCTTCCGTGCTGAACCCATGCGCCGTAAGTGTCGAAACTTCCGCCCCGGAAGCCGGACCGGGTGCCGCCGATCTCCTCCGCACTCTTTGTGATGACATTGATCGTGCCGGCAAAGGCGTCGGCCCCGTAAACGGCGGAACCGGGACCGCGGATCACTTCTATTCGTGAGATGTTCGATACCGGGAATGCATTTATTGTACGGGCGCCGATTGTATGAACTGTGACGGGGATGCTGTTTATCATCATGAGAACGTGAGGATTTTTGTTTGTCATAACGCCCCGCATGCTATAAATATCAGCTACCATTCCCATAGCACCGTTCTGGTTCACACCGATGAAATGAAGCCCCGGCACCATCTCGACAGCCTCCTGCAAGGTCACGGCACCTGTCCTTTCGATATCCTCGGCGGTTATCACGCTTGCCACGGACGGCGCCTGCCTGACGGTCTTCGTGGTTCCGGTGGCCGTCACCATGAGCTGCTCCTCCAGCTCGTAAAAGGAAATCTCGTCCTCGTCGGACTGGTCAATGTACCCGGTCTCCTCCTGCGGAAGCATGTCCGAGGCACGGCACGGGGAAATTCCCGTGATCAGAATGAAAAAAATCGCCGCTGTCAGTCTCAGGGAGACGGAAAATGCGGCAGCACACACCCCGGAACGAACGGGGTGAGACGCATTTGTTGCGGAATCAGACATTTGAACCTCCTTTGTTGTGTGTTTGCGGGACGCGGAGCGTCCCTTCAATTGCGTTCCCACGCGGAGCGTGGGAACGAGAACAAAGTTTTACTCAGGCCATATCTTATCTGCCTCATCCAGTATGCTTTCATCCAGGTCTTTCCCCATCAGCGATTCTGCGGCTTCCTTGTTGATAACCGTATATGTGCCGATGGGCGGTGCGACGGGTATTCGGGATACCGGCGTCCTGTCCTCGGCGATCTGTCTGGATATGAGGGCGATCTGAGATCCCAGACTTCTGTAATCAATGGAAACGGAGAAAAAGGCCCCGGATCTTAAAAAGGCTTCCGAAAATGCGAGAAGCGGCTTTTTTGTCTCTTTTGAAAAAGATATCAGATCATGGATGGCGCGGGTTTTCCGGTTATAGAGTCTGGTGTCCGCAAGCATCCACAGCCCCCGGAAGCTGCTCTGATTTTTTCTCAGATATCTCTTCATGTCCCGGGAATCCGAAATCTCAATTTTTGTCAGTCGGATTCCCATCCTTTTGGCGGTCTCGGCGGCCTCCCTGACAATTTCCGATGATACCCTCGGATGGTACGGGGCACCGATGGAACGGATCTCCGGCATGAACATCCTGAACTGGGTGAAAAGGCTCATGGCCGGGATTTCCATAGAAACGCCGGTGACATTTTTCTGCCGAAGGAGATCATATTTTTTGTAATTGATGACCATCGCGAAAATAACAGGTATCTCTTTTTCAACAATCAGGACTGTTTTTGCTGCCAGCGATCCCAAACAAATTATAACAGACGGTCTTTCGGACCGGATGAACCGTCTGACCCTGCCCTCATCTTTTCTCCCCCCCATATCCAGCACAGATACCGATGCCCCGGGAAAACTTCCAGTAAATCCCTGAATGATCTCATCTGCCTGTCTGAGACCCTTGCTCTTAACAAATCCGTATTTTTCACCGGCAAAAACCGGCAGACTGCCCAGCAGGCATGTCAAAGCAATGAAAAATATATATCTTATCCTCATTTCTGCCTCCCTTAAAGGATGAAAAAGTTATCATTCCGTAAAGCCGGTAATGCCGAAAAATCTCAGTACCTGTTTTGTCGGCCCCTTGTAACGCATATCTTTCAATGCGGATACAAACGGGTCCGCTGCCGCATTTGGGAAAACAGCAACCATGGGATACGGAGTCGGCGGCAGTTTTTGCAGGATATGCAGATTCTCCGCCACATCAGGATTAATGACCTTCATTTTTTTAAAACTCCCGTCTGTCACTATCGCGGCCTGAACCTGTTTGAATCCCAGAGCCATAATTGCATCAATATCTTTTGATACAGAAACAAGTCTGAACATCTGTGTCGTCAGTCCGGCCGACAATTGGGAATCAATGGAAGTACTCAGAGACACGGCTGCCAGACTTTTACCTTTCAGTTGAACAGGATCGCTGACAGATTTAAAAGTGACCAGAACCTTGCGGAATTCCTTTTTCCCCCTGTAATGCCCGCTCAGAACCGCGTTCCATGAAAATCTGCTTTTCATGGATGCGTAATAATAAGAGGCAATCACGGCAAAATCCGGGTTCAGCCGGTCAACCGAGATCTGAAAATCAGCCGGTCTCGCAAAAACATAAATATCCGAATGAATATCTTTTGCCTCCAGATAATCGGCGAAACGCTTTTTGACCTTACCCACTTCGCTGACCCTGGCTTCAGGGTTAAAAATGAAAATTGTCTCTGCATAACCCATCTGCCACACGGATATAAAACCCGCAGCCAGCAAAACACACAGGCATAACCTTATCCTTATGCACATCGCTCTCTCCTCCTAAAATTTTCTAGTTCCACGCCTTCTATTTCCCACATTATGTCACTTCTCGTACGCATGCCCGGACGCTCCGCGTCCCGTATCATTAACCCCGGCCCCTCCATCCTCCATCCCCGAATAACCGAATAATTCCGAACATTCCGGTGATTGTGTCCCATCTGCCCATTATGTCACTTCTCGTTCCCACGCTCTCTTTCTGACTTCGGCGACGGTGGATTCCGCGTCAGAACTGAAAAATGTCCCGTTTTTTCAGTTTTGCCGGAACGACAGGTGAAGGTGGGACACACTCCGGCACAATATCAAGTCTCCTTCTGAATTTCTTCTTATTTCTTTTCACGGGACGCGGAGCCTCCCGCCATGCGTCAAGAAGAACGAGAGGAAAGCGGAGCGTGGGAACGAGAAACGAAAAAAAAAATTCAGGTTTTTGTCCGCAACAACTCTTTGTCAATAGCATCAATCAGCGGTTTGTCTGCCTGGGGCAGCAGTGCGGACAAGGCTTTCACAATGCGTTGCAATTCCGCTTTTGACGGATTTGTCGCAATGATCTGTCTGGCTTCATTAATCAACGCCCTTGCAGCGTCTCTGTCCTTCCAGTCGTGGGCGTCAAACTGCTCGTCAAAGCGTTTGATGTAGCTGATCCATAAGCCGATATCCTGACTCACCAGCGCGAAATCCAGGGAGAGAATCTCGGAGATCAGTTCCTTTGCCAGTTTCACATTTTTATCTCGGATAACGGTCTGGGCCTGCTGATGATACTGGCTGATGATCTGAGATGATTTCTCATTTCCATATCGCTTCTGGGTAACAGCGATTTTTTTCAGGGCGTTTCCGAGTTCTTCTTCAGCCCGGGGCCATTCATTCTCCGCCTCTGCCCTGTCCACGTCTTTCAAAACTTCGCTCAGGCGCTCCTTTATCTCGGTTTTCGCATCCTGGTCGGCCTTGGCGTTTTTAAGCAGGCCGGACAACTGATTTAATTCATCGCCTGACTTTCCGCATGAGCCCGGGCATTTGTTTTCCAACTGTGACACACTTTGCCGGGCCTCATGAATCTCCTTTTCCAGAACCTCCGCGTCATAATCCTTTGTCGTATTGTCCGGCAGATCAAATTCGCAGGTCTCGTCAATGTAGGGGAAATACGCGGATAACCGCATTCTTCTTGAGCTGTCAATCTCAAGCATCACTTCCGTATCAACATCCCGGGGCAGCGATTCGGGCAGGTCCTCTCCTGTGATAAAAACCTCGTGGACCCAGTGATTATGGACCGCCTTTGTGCCCGGAGTCCCCTCATAAATCGGGATTCTGATAACATCCTCCCTGTTTCCCGCGTGAATCTCCTGCTGAGTTTTGAATGTCCCCTTTCCTTTTGCGGGCAAGGACTGATTTTTCTCCAACCCTCTCAGCGGCTGCAACGCCTGTTTGCCGGTATGCGCATCATAAGCGTCAATGCACAACGCGAACGGGAGGGTCGGATTTGCCGCTTTCAGACCATGGATAATGGCAAATTCGTCCGGTTCGCACGGATAAGGATTCCCCTGTTCATCGGACAAGGTGATGCCAAAGCGATTTGACTTGCCCGGATTCAGCAGGATCGGGAGAACTTCCGCATCATCCTGAATCTCGACCTTTCCGCCAGACCACCCCCTGTCGCCGCGGATAATCTCGGCAAAGATTCTTTGCGGAATCTCGCCGTCTGTCTGAGAGCGTTCAATGCGGATACCGATATTCTCCTCTGTTTCAACGGTTGTTTCGGGAAATTTAAGGGTCAGTTGGATTTTTCCCCTGTCCCTCTCCTGCAAATCTGTGGGAATGTCTCTCGTTGAGGCAAACAAAGCCGCGCCTCTGGCAACAGCGGTCATGGGATGTTTGATGCTTGATGTTTGATGTTTGATGCTGGATGCTTGATGTTTGATGCTGGATGCTGGATGTTTGATGCTTGATGCTTGATGTTTGATGCTGGATGTCAGCATATTTCGCAGGGTCTGGGAGAGGGTTGGGCCGCCGACGAGAATGATAGTCTCCAAGTCATCGCCTTTCAGATGGTTATTTTCCAGGAGTTTCACGGTGATATCAATGGAGCGTTGAAACACGGGCCGGGCTGCTTTTTCATAGTCCTGCAATGTGACGGTCAGGTCTAATTCCATTTCCTCGCCGGTGTCATCTGTTCCGATGGGTTCATCCGTATAGATTTCAAATTCATCTTTGGCGGATAACACGATCTTTGTCTCTTCTGCAAACCATTTCAGAGCATCTCTCAGAAGCCGTTTCCCTAACTCATCCGAAAGAATCTTATCAATGGTGTAATTCTCTTTCAGATAAGGGATAAGGATATGATCCACGATGGCGTAATCTATGTTTTTACCCCCGAGATGATTATCCCCTTCGGTATCCACAACCTTCATTATCCCTTCATCCACCTTCATCAGAGCCGCGTCAAATGTCCCTCCGCCAAAATCGAACACGAGCCAGTAACCGCTCATGCTCTTCGCATCAATGCCATAAGCCAGTGACGCGGCTATTGGCTCCTGCAATAACTCGCAATATTTAAAACCGGCCAGGTCGGCCGCCCGCTGGGTTGCGTCGATCTGGTTCTGCCGGAATTTCGCCGGAACCGTGATGATGGCCGCGTTGATCGCTTCATCTCTGATATATCCTTTCAGCTTTTTCAGAACTTCAGCGGATAACTCCTCTGACGAGAAGGACCGGTTCATATATGCGCTGGTATGAGACTTGTCCGTGCCCATCGTTCGTTTAAATTCAATAAAGGTGTTTAACACGTCAGGCATTGAACCGGACTGGCTAAATGTCTTAAAGGCTTTCAGCGATTCATAGCGATATCGGTTCAGCGCGTCATCGCCCACAAAGACCGCCTTTTTCCTGTTAAACTGGACGCAGGAAGGGGTCGTCTCCTTCTGATACTTGTCATCCTTGATGATCCTGATCTCTCCGTTCTCCATGAAGGAGATTGCGGAGTTGGTGGTTCCGAGATCAATGCCGTAACTGATTTTTGTCTTTGTCATAATCCCCTCTTAATGCGATCTTAATCCTTGTTAGATATAAATCCGGCATTACAAATCCGGCATTAGGCTACCAACTTAAAGCGGGACATTTTTGTAACAATTTATACCACGAAACACACGAAACAGGCGAAATACACCAAACGAGGATTTAAGACTTAACTGCTGGCATAAATATTTTTCGTGTCCTTTCGTGTTTTTTCGTGGTTTGACATAAGGTATCCCGGCTTAAATTGGTATCCCGGCATTACAAATCCGGCAACGGTCTCAATCCTAGGTGAACCAGAAGCTCGTCAAATTCCTTGCGCGACGACCAGAGGATGCCGCGCTCCCGGGCAAATACCTCGGCCTCACCGTTCAGGCCGTTGTGTGCGAATATCCACATTTGCAGGGTCTTGGGCTTCATTTCTCCTCTGACCACCTCGGCCTGGGCGGCCCTGTGGAAATATTCAAGAAATTCCTCTCTGTCCGTATAGACATCATCCGGCACAACGGGTCTGACGATCCATTTGTTTTTCATTTTGTTTCTCCTCTGACTTCTTCCCGAGCGTCCTTTCTTGCTCCCGCCGGATTGCCAAATCCGGCGATGATGGTTCGGATTTGTCAATCCGAACCGAGTTTGCTTAATGACTTCAATCGTCTATTGACAACTTTCTCATAATATTTTCCAATTCTTTTCTGATAAAATTGTCATCTATATTTTTTGAATATATCTTGACCAAATAGACATTTTTTTTGAATGAAAAGTAATAAATTATTCTGAATCCTCCTCGTTTCCCGGGGAACAGTTGGAAATCGTTGATGA
>JAUCGI010000191.1 GCA_030378035.1 Desulfobacterales bacterium HSG2 | reverse complement strand
TGACTGGACTTATCGCTTCCGGGACCGTCGGTTATTACTTAGTCGAAGATATGTCCCTCTTTGACGCTTTTTATATGCCCATTATTACCATCAGCACAGTGGGATTTTCTGAAATCAAGCCGCTTTCGTCTTACGGCCGGGCTATTACCGTCATCATTATCGCGACGAACGTATCCGTCGGCGCCTACTCCGTCAGCGTGATTGTAAGGGCCTTTATCGAAGGAGATCTGAGAAAAAGCTTTGGGAGAAGAAAGTTGGAGAAGCGAATATCTGAATTGGAAGATCATTTTATCGTGTGCGGATTCGGGCGGATCGGGAGAATCATCTGTAACGAGCTGGCTGCGGATCATATTCATTTCGTTGTCATTGAACAGGATCTGTCGGCAAGCGAGGATATTGAAGAGGAGGGTTTTCTCTGCCTCCGGATGGATGCGACATCTGAAGAGGCGCTGATCAGTGCGGGAATAATGAAAGCAAAAGGGCTTGTCACCGCGGTCCGGTCCGATGCAAACAATGTCTTCATTATCCTCACGGCAAAGGAGCTTCGACCGGATATTTTCATCCTCTCCCGCGCATCGGATGTGAAACATGAGGGACAGCTCAGAAGAGCCGGCGCGTCCAGAGTGGTCTCGCCCTATCTCATCGGCGGAAGGAGAATGGCTCAGATGTTAAAAAGACCCACCGTGGTTGACTTCATCGACCTTGCAACAGAGGAGAGCCGGCTCGGACTTATGATGGAGGAGGCAAAACTCGGGCCGGGTTCTGAGCTCATCGGCAAAAATATTATAAACAGCGGTTTGAGAAAGGATTTTGGCGTTATTGTTGTGGCTATCAAGAAACTCCCCGGCGAGATGATTTTCAATCCCATGCCCTCGGAAAAACTTGAAGCCGGAGATGTGATTGTTGTGCTCGGCAAAAAGGATGATCTGATGCGGATGAATGAAATCCTCTGATCCACTCTCATCCGCGAAAGACATTATAACCATAATAAGATGAATGATGAAGGAATCGCATGATGAAAAACAAACCATTCAGCATAAAAGCCGTATTATTCGATTTTGACGGGACATTGACGAAACCGGGCGCGCTCGACTTTTCCGCTTTAAGAAAGGCCATCAGGTGCCCCGCGGACATGCCTGTCTTGGAATTCATTGAAGGCCTGCCAACGTCTGAGGAGCAAAGGGACGCTCTGGCCAAGCTGGAACAGTTCGAACTCGATGCCGCCGAGAAGTCGGAACCGGGTCCGGGCGCGGAAGACCTGGTCCGTTATCTCCACTTAAACGGAATTCCCGTCGGGATCATAAGCCGCAACAGCTTTCAATCCATAAATCGGGCTCTGAAGAATTTCAAAGAGATCGGAAAGTCTGATTTTGACATAATTATCTCACGAAATGATCCGGTCAGACCCAAGCCCGATCCGGACGGCATTCTGCTGGCAGCGCAGAGGCTGAAGATCGAACCTGAAGAAGTCCTCGCAGTCGGAGATTTCATCTTTGACATTCAGGCCGGGCAGCGGGCCGGGGCAATTACCGTTTTTCTGGAGAATGATCCGGGCGATCAGAAGTCAGCAGTTGAGGATCAGAAGTTAAAATTCAGAAGTGACTATACGATTTCACATTTGGGAGAACTTAAAGGGATTGTCCGACTGGGAATCCCGCTTCCTGCGGGAAAGTTTCCCAATGATCTTTTAAAAGAGGTGCTGGATCAGTTCGCTTTCCAGGATCCGTCACTACTGATATATCCGGGGATTGGCGAGGATACCGTGGCAGTGAATGTGGATGGGGCGGAGGTTCTTGTCCTGAAATCGGATCCCGTCACTTTCACCACGGATTCCGTGGGGCATTATGCGGTTCTGGTAAACGCCAATGATATCGCCACATCCGGCGCGGTGCCCAGATGGTTTATGAACACGCTGCTGTTTCCCTGCGGAACGACTCCTTATGAGATTTATCACACAATGAATGAGCTGAAAGCGGTCTGTCAGCAGTGGGAGATCACTTTGTGCGGCGGTCATACCGAAATTACCGACGCGGTTACAAGACCGGTGGTTACCGGAATGCTGGCCGGAACCGTCGCAAAATCCGACCTGATTGATAAACGCAATATGGAGAAAGGAGACAAAATCCTGCTGACCAAGGGGGTTGCGGTGGAGGGTACGAGTATCATTGCCAGGGAATTCGGAGACAGACTGAAGAAATTCGGGATGACGGAAGCTGAAATTGAAAATTGCAGGCAGTTTCTTTTCAGCCTCAGCATTCTGAAGGAGGCGCGTATCGCAGCCCGGTCCCCGGGAACCAGCGCCATGCATGATGTCACCGAGGGGGGAGCGGCTACGGCCCTCGAAGAGCTGGGTATTGCCGGCCGTCACAAAATCAGGGTCTTTATGGACAGTATTCCTGTCTTTCCCCAGACCGACAAGATCTGCTGGCTGTTTGATATTAATCCGTTAGGGCTTATCGGATCCGGCAGTCTCCTGATCTGTTGCAGAGAGAAGTCCTGCAAAAGCCTCATTTCCCGGATTCAGAAAGCCGGCATAGATGTGTCGCTCATCGGAGAGGTGCTGGAAGAAGGGGAGGGGATCGAGGCGGTAAAGGACGGCAAAGACGCTGAATGGCCCCGCTTTGAAACGGATGAGATTACCCGCCTGTTTTGAAACCGGAGCCCCGAAGTTGTAATTTGGCAGTCCGGGGCCCGTTGGATGTTCGCCTCTGCGTCAGGCTATCTTTATGTTCGGCCGGGAATGCCGGATCACGCGCCAATCTGCAAGAGGGGATAATTGTATTCGGCATGACTCTGTGACCAGTTTTTCAAGATGATCCCGGTGTTTCCGGAGTTGCTCCTCGGCCCCCTTGCGGTCTGTGATGTCCGTGCGTATGGCGGTCATGCACTCGACGCGGCCCTGCTCATCATCGACAGGGAACCCGCGTTCGAGAATTCAGCGGGCCGGATGATGCGGTATTCGCTTGCCCTCTTTGTCCCTCCCTGGTTTTATCTTCAGCCATTATTGGAAAACAAAGGTCGGAGTGAGCGGTTTTAACTGCTTTGACAGTTAATCATTCAGAAATCACATCATTCGGGATTTTGCGATGTACATAGCCGAATCCGCATGTCTTATCAACGCATCGGGTGATTCACCGTTATCAGGATATATGCTTATTCCGATACTGGCACCGACAGAAACAATATTCTCCCTATTTATTCTGACAGGCCGGGATATTCTTCTTCTGATCTTGTCAGCCACTTTTGAGGCAGTTTCAGGTGTCCAGACATCTTGTAAAACCAGTATGAACTCATCACCCCCCACGCGGGCAATAATGTCAGAAGCCCTTACACTTGCCCGTATTCTTTCTGAGACTGCGACTAAAACATTGTCACCCTGTTTATGACCGAACTCATCGTTAACAGGTTTGAAATTGTCAAGATCAATATACAGAATACCGAATTTGTTTTGTCTGCGCCGGGCGATGGCGATACATTGCTTAAGATGTTCATCAAATAAGCGACGGTTTGAAAGTCCCGTAAGAGGATCATGCAAAGCCAGATAGTGAATGCGTTTAAAGGAGTTGAGCAGTGTGAAAATCAGAATGCTGATAATCAGAGATGCCAGAGAGCCGATCATCCTGAAAGTCACTGACAGACCCGGAGACTGATTCCAGCCATCTTTCGCTACCGCTGCAAGTATCCAACTGCCCACAGGCAGATTGATCGGTAACAATATCAGATTATCGTTTTCAAAAAGTGATCCGTCTCCGAAAAACACATCACCGTTTTCACCCAGTCCGTCTTTTCCCCGCAAGGCGTAAGTTACTGGGGAACTATCCGATTTTAACCCGCAGGACTCATAAAGAGAATCGATATTTATAACCACACTCGCCAGCCCCCAGTACTGATTTCTGTTCATGCCTGTATATATCGGAATACGGCTGATAAATCCTTTTCCGCCCTCAACAAGACTGACAGGGCCGGCGATGACTGTTTTTCCTGTTTCTATTGCCCGCAGTACAGCATCCTTCTGTGACGGCACATCCATATATCGTAATCCCAAAGCGGCTTCGTTACCTTCCAACGGGAAAATATGAGAGATGACATTATTTTTTGCCAGTCCGATGTTTCTGATATGAGGAGCGGTTTCCATCAGATTTTTTGCTATTATTGAAAAATGCCTGTCTGACATGTCAGAATGTGCTGAGACAGCCACTACCAGCCCCATTGTCAGGTTCAGCGTGGTATTAATTTCTCTTTCGAGATGTGTGCGAATGGTA
>JAUCGI010000190.1 GCA_030378035.1 Desulfobacterales bacterium HSG2 | reverse complement strand
ATCCGGATATTTGGCGGCGGCGGCGGCGTCATTGTACCGGAGGAGATCAAAGAACTGGAAGCTTATGGTGTTATGAAAATCTATTCGCCCGAGGACGGCGCGAAGATGGGTCTCCAGGGCATTGTCAACGATGTGGTTGAGCGGATGGATTTTTCAACAATCGAAAATAAGGCTTTTGATATTAACAGTCTGTCACCGGATAACAAGCTGATGGTTGCCAACCTGATCACCGCGGTGGAACATGCAAAGGCCGGGGAAAACGGCCATCTTGCCAATCTCAGATCTGAGCTGGCAGCAAAGACAGGGGATCGGAAAATTCCGGTTGTGGGTATTACCGGAACCGGCGGCGCGGGAAAGTCGTCTCTGACGGATGAACTCATTCTGCGTTTTCTCCATGATTTCAAAGACAAAACTGTGGCAATCATCAGTTGCGACCCTTCCCGGCGCAAAACCGGTGGCGCGCTCCTGGGGGACAGAATCCGAATGAACGCCATCGGCAGTCCCAGGATTTATATGCGATCCCTTGCCACCCGGCGTTCCCATACCGAGATTCCCGAATCGCTGGCTGATGTGGTTAATGTCACGAAAGCTGCCGGTTTTGACCTGATCATTGCAGAGACCGCGGGTATCGGCCAAGGGGATTCCCACATTGTTGACATCGTTGACTTATCCATGTATGCCATGACCAGCGAGTTCGGCGCGGCCTCCCAGTTGGAAAAGATCGACATGCTCGACTACGCGGACGTGGTTGCGGTGAACAAATTTGAGAAACGGGGCGGAGAGGACGCGGTGCGTGACGTCCGGAGACAGGTGCAGCGGAACCAGAAAGCCTGGGACAAATCTCCCGAGGAGATGCCGGTTTTCGGAACCATCGCGTCCAAGTTCAATGATGACGGGATCACATCCCTGTATCATACCCTGATGGACAGCATCGCTGAGAAGACCGGCGTGAAATTCGATTCCAGGCTCCCGAGACCCGACACAAAAACATCGACATCCAAGACCATTATCATTCCGCCGGAACGCGTCCGTTATCTTGCCGAAATCGCCGATACCATCAGAGATTATCATGAGCATACCGAAGAGCAGGCGGACGCGGTGCGTAACGCGTGGCATCTCAGGGAAACAGCAAAGAGAATCGGCGACCTGGAGGGTGATACGTCGGAACTGATTGCGCGGCTCAGAGAGGAGCTGGCAAAGACTGAAGAGGCTCTGGACAATGAAACGACAACGCTTCTTGACGACTGGAAGGAAATCAGGGAGATTTACAGCAAGGATGAATTGGTTTATAAGGTTCGGGATCGTGAAATCCGGGTTCCGCTTTACACAGAATCTCTGTCCCACAGGAAAATACCCAAAATCTCGCTTCCGCAGTTCAAAGATCCCGGGGAAATTTACCGGTGGATGCGCCGGGAAAATCTGCCCGGGTATTTTCCATACACCGGCGGCGTTTTTCCGGTAAAACGGGTGGATGAGGATCCGACGCGCATGTTCGCGGGTGAGGGTGATCCGGCCAGGACAAACCGGAGATTCAGGCTTCTCTCTGCCAATTACGATGCCAAACGGTTGTCAACAGCCTTCGATTCTGTTACTCTGTACGGATATGATCCCGCGATCCGGCCGGACATTTACGGCAAGGTCGGGACTTCGGGAGTCAGCATCTGCACTCTGGATGATGTCAAGGTGCTTTATGGCGGTTTTGAACTGTGCGCGCCAAATACCTCTGTATCCATGACCATCAACGGCCCCGCGCCGATCATGCTGGCCATGTTCTTTAACACCGCGGTTGAACAGCAGGTGGATGAGTTCAAGGCTGAAAACGGAAGAGAACCGACAGATGAGGAGTATCAGAATATCCGTTCCATGGTACTCAGCAATGTGCGCGGCACGGTTCAGGCGGATATTCTCAAGGAGGATCAGGGGCAGAACACCTGTATCTTCTCCATTGAGTTCGCGCTCAAGATGATGGGGGACATTCAGCAGTTCTTCATGGAGAACAATGTCCGGAATTTCTATTCCGTCTCCATCTCAGGGTATCATATTGCAGAGGCCGGCGCGAACCCGATCTCCCAGTTGGCATTCACGCTGGCCAATGGTTTCACTTATGTGGAATATTACCTCTCCAGGGGGATGCCCTTGGACTCGTTCGGGCCGAATTTGTCTTTCTTCTTTTCCAACGGAATGGACGTCGAATATACGGTTATCGGCAGGGTGGCGCGGCGGATATGGTCGGTTGCCATGCGCGAGAAGTACGGGGCTTCGACGCGATCCCAGATGCTCAAGTATCATATCCAGACATCGGGCCGTTCACTGCACAGTCAGGATATTCAGTTTAACGATATCCGGACAACGCTTCAGGCGCTCTGCGCGATTTATGATGACTGCAACAGCCTCCACACGAACGCGTTTGACGAGGCGATTACCACTCCGAGTACGGAATCGGTTCGGAGGGCCCTTGCTGTGCAGTTGATCATCAACCGAGAGTGGGGTCTGGCCAAAAACGAGAACCCGCTCCAGGGGAGTTTCGTTGTTGAGGAACTGACGGATCTGGTTGAGGAGGCGGTTCTTTACGAATTTGACAAGATTGCGGAGCGCGGGGGGGTGCTCGGCTCCATGGAGACAGGATACCAGCGGAGCAAGATTCAGGAGGAATCGATTTATTACGAGGTGTTGAAGCATGACGGTCGTCTTCCCATTGTCGGCGTCAACACGTTCCGGGATCCCCATGCGGATGATGCGGACCTGGAAGAGACTGCATCCTGCATCGAGCTGGCCCGTGCCACCGATGAGGAGAAGGAATCCCAGTTGGAACGCCTTGCCGATTTTCACAAGCGGCATGAAAACGAAGCTCCCGCGGCACTGGAACGTCTCCAGCAGGTTGCCCTGTCAGGGGAAAACATATTTGCTGAAATGATGAATGCCGTCAGGGTCTGCTCCCTCGGGCAGATTACCCAAGCGTTGTATGATGTGGGTGGGCAGTATCGGCGGAATATGTAACGCGAGGAGTGCCAAAGTTTAATATCACCGATTCTGACGGATTTTATGGTACGAATCTGTCTTTCAACGCAGAGGACGCAGAGGACGCAGAGGATCGCAGAGTCTCATCCGAATCTGTCTGCGGTCTCTGCGCTTTTCTGACCACCGGCATCAGTCTGCGTGTGTCTGCGGCCACATTAACCATCTGATAGCCGCAGACACAGACACACGCAGACTCACCGGATTCTTTCAGGAAAAAAGGCTGATATTCACAGGAAGTTAAAACTTGAAAGCGGAAAAGCCCGGCAAATAACGGCTCTTATATAAACAGGATTCATGAATCCCTGCCTGACAGGGATTACAGATTAGAAAAAAACTGATTATAACGGATTTCGGGGAGACCCGGGAATATGACAACGGATTTCGGGATGAAACGGATATTCCCGGGTCGGACATGACAGCGGATTCCGGGGATGAAACGGACATATCCGTTTTAATCCTCCTATCCGTTGTCATATTCCAAAAACCAGGGAAAAAAAAATCGGGAAACATTTAAGTAATTATGGTACTGAAAGCAATATTGGAAAAATCTCTTCAAGAGGCGGTCAATGAGCCTGCGGCCGGAGATACTCCCCAAATAGTGAATCGAAACAGATCAGAAGAATGGGTTGAATCTCTTGCTCGCTCGTTACGCGAGTATTATGAATTTGATCCCTCTGTTCGTGTTTTCTCCAAACATTTCGAGGGTTATCGGAATGAATTTCAACTGAATGAATTGCTTTATGACATACATGTGTGCAGAGTAAGCACTGTTATGTCTGCAAGACAGGGAAAAATCCTTGAATATGTAACGGATGCTCTTTGGCAAATAGAATCCGAACTTGCCAAGAATACTCGGGATGCGATTATTGATTTTAGCAAATTAGTTGTCGGCAATGGTAAAAACAAATTATTCATAGGTCCTCGGACATCAGATAATACAGCGTTCATCAATACCCTCCTTCCGGCAGCGGGCTGTTGCAATGGAAATGTCTTTGTCGCGCTCATTTCGCATCCGAATTCATGGGGAGAAGCGCGGCCGAAAATGGATTTATGGAAGTTGAATATAATGGGAGTTTGGGAATCTATATAACTTTTTATCAGAGGAAAAAAGGTCCAAGGAGAGATTATCATGCAAAAATTTTTACCTGTCGGCATTCAGGACTTTGAAAAAATGATAACAGGCAACTTTCTCTATGTGGACAAGACCCGTTACATGTNTGAGATGGGGCGCCCGCCCCAGGGGTTTTATTTTC
>JAUCGI010000042.1 GCA_030378035.1 Desulfobacterales bacterium HSG2 | reverse complement strand
GGTTTCGTTCAGGGCTGGGGGAGAAGACTGGATGGGGGATGCAAGCAGGATTGTCCTTGAGACTCACAGCGGAAACGAGGGGGCGGGCCACTGCGGCAGCCTTCTGATCGAAGCGGATGATGATATCTCATTCGGAGACGGCGCCATGATTTCCAGTGTTACCTTTGGCAGAGGAAATACGGGAGATGTCACACTCCGGGCCGGAGGACCGCTCAGTTTTTCCGGCCGGAACAGCGACTTTTATCACACCGGACTTAACCTGCGTTTTTTCGGTCAGTATAGAGAACGTAATCTCGGCGGTGTTTTTTCTTATATCTCCCCGAAAAGCAGCGGAGGCAGCGGAGGTGACACGCTGCTTGAAGCAGGGGATATCACGTTCTCTGACGGATGCAGCATCCATTCAGTCACTCTCGGATCCGGCAGCGGAGGCAATATCACCTTACGCGCCGCCGGACCGCTATCACTGACTGGCTCGGGCGGACCGGATATTTGGAGAGGGGTGATCAGTTCCGCGGCATATACGCTGGGAGAGGATTCGGTGGCCGGCGACGCCGGAAACATACTGGTGGAAGCCGGAAAACTGACGCTTGAAGACGGGCGAGTTATAAACAGCACTTCCGTGGTCGTCAACGGAGGGAAAAGCGGCGAGGCCGGAGATGTGACGATTCTGGTGTCGGGAGAGGTGCGCCTGTCCGGGACGAATCCTTTCTCGGCGCCACAGAAGACAGAGGGTAGCCATATCTCCTCAAACAGCGGATACGGCGACAGCGAAGGCGGCAGGATAATCATCCGTGCCGAAACACTGATCCTCGAAGAGGGGGGCTACATTTCCGCCAGCACACGCGGCACCGCCGAAGGCGGGAATGTGGAAATCAGAGTGCGTGATTCCGTCCGTATTTCAGGATATCCGGTGACGATATGCACGGAAGCAGACGAATGCATGCTGCGTCCCAGCGGAATAGCCGCCGCTTCGTACCGGTCTTCGGCTGACACGGGATCAGGGGGAAAAATTTCTCTTTCCGCGAAAGAGCTGATCCTCACAGACAGCGGAGCAATAACCACATCGACCTGGGGGGGAGGTGACGCGGGCGATATAAATCTGGAAGTCGGCCGGCTTGAATCAGACAACGCCCTGATTTCCTCGGAGAGCATGTCTGAGACTCACGGAGGCGCTGCCGGCACGATCACCGTCGATGCCGACTCCGTCAGATTCTCGGATGACAGTGCCGTGAGAACCGAGGCCGTCAGCGCGGGCGGCGGCAAAATAACCGTCACTGCCGAAAATCCGGTCTGTCTGTCGGACAGCAGGATCACCACCAGTGTTCGGGGCGGCAGCGGCAGCGGCGGTGACATTGCCGTCAGTTCCCCGGAGGGCGGGGAAGTGCGGTTCGTCATTCTGAATAACAGCAGAATTGAGGCCAATGCCCACGAGGGAGCCGGCGGGAATATCCGCATTGTCGCGGGTCACTTCGTCCAATCTTCCGAGAGCGTGGTGGAAGCCTCCTCGGAAAAGGGGATTGACGGTTCGGTAAACATCGAATCACCGGGCACGGATATCGGCGGCGACCTGGTCATTCTGCCGGAAACCCTCATCGATGCCGCCCGCTGGATGAAAAAGCCGTGTTCGGCACGAACCGGGGAAAAATCGAGCAGTTTTGTGATAAAAGGACGGGACGCTGTCCCGACCGCACTCGATGACTTGCGGGCGAGTCCGCCGATGTGGCTTGAAAACAGGGATAAGGATGACAAATTAAGGAGGAAACCATGAAAATCATTACAGAGACAATTATCTTCATCGTTATGATTACGGGAATGGCGGTTCCGGCTCACACGCAGGACGTGAACAGCGCGGGAACCCCGCACCCGCACGGCATCACGTCGTCCGGCCTTGGCACGGCCGTGACATCCGGGGGGAACACCTTCGGCATCACCGGAGGGACACAGAGGGGCGGCAACCTGTTCCACAGCTTCGGGAAGTTCAGCCTTCATTCGGGTGAGAGAGCGGTCTTTCATGACGCCGGGACTGAAAATACCATCGGCAGGGTGACCGGCGGCGAATATTCCTGGATCAACGGGAACATCACATCCGCCGCGGAGAATCTGTATCTGCTCAATCCCGCGGGCCTGATGTTCGGGCCGGACGCGTCACTGGATCTGGGCGGCTCGTTTCATGTCAGCACGGCGGATTATCTGCGGCTGGGGGAGAATGACAGATTTTATGCCGTGCCCCGTGCGAATGACGTGCTTTCCGTGGCCGCGCCCTCAGCCTTCGGTTTCCTGGACGGCGATGCCGGGGCCGTCACTTTCGAGGGCAGGGGGGAGATTTCGGAACAGGAACTGAGCGACAATCCGCCCGGTCTCCGTGTTTCAGAAGGGGAAACCATATCCGTGATCGGCGGGGATATTGAGATAAGAAAAGGCACATATCTGATGATCGACACGGAGTCTCCGAATCCGGCGGATCCTTTCGGTGATCCGGTTGAGATACCACGAATCACAGCCACGGGGAGTCTGAGCGCGCCGGAGGGACAGATAAGCATGGCAAGCGTCGCATCCGGTGGCGAGGTCGTTCCCACGGAATCGGGTCCGGATGTCTCCTCACATGAGAAGCTCGGCAACATAAGTATGTCGGATAATTCCCTTCTGGATGTCAGCGGGCAGGGTGCCGGAAGCATATTTGTCCGGGGAGGGCGGTTTGTGGCGAGTGGCAGCGGGCTTCACTCCGAAAATATGGGAGAGAGGGATGCCGGCAGTGTCTCAGTCGAAGCGGAGGAGATATCTTTCACAAACGGCGCATATATTGACGGAAACACTTACGGAGGGGGCAGAGGCAGCGATGTGACGCTGAAATCCTCGGGATCGGTCACTTTCGGGGGGGAAAACAGTCTGGGGGATGCCAGCAGGATAGTCCTTGAGACTCACAGCGGAAACGAGGGGGCGGGCCACTGCGGCAGCCTTCTGATCGAAGCGGATGACGATATCTCATTCAGAGACGGCACCATGATTTCCAATGTTACATTCGGCAGGGGAAATACGGGAGATGTCACACTCCGGGCCAAAGGATCGCTCAGTTTTTCCGGACAGAACGGCGACTTTTATCGCACGGGGCTTATCCTGCGTTTTCTCGGCGAGTACAGAGAACGTAATAGCGGCGGTATTTTTTCTTATATCTCCCCGAAAAGCAGCGGAGGCAGCGGAGGTGACACGCTGCTTGAAGCAGGGGATATCACGTTCTCTGACGGATGCAGCATCCATTCAGCCACTCTCGGACCCGGCAGCGGAGGCGATATCACCTTACGCGCCGCCGGACCGGTATCAGTAAGCGACTCAGTCGGACCGGATATTTGGAGAGGGGGAATCAGTTCTTCGGCATTTACACCCGGAGAGGGTGCGGAGGTCGGCGACGCCGGAAATATCCTGGTGGAAGCCGGGAAACTGACGCTTGAAGACGGGCGATTTATAACCAGCAGTTCCGTAGTCGCCAACGGGGGGATGAAAAGCGGCAAGGCCGGAGATGTGACAATTCTGGTGTCAGGAGAGGTGCGCCTGTCCGGGGCCAGTTCTTTCCCGGACTCACAGATGGCACCGGGGAGCTTTGTCTCTTCGATATGTGAGGACAAAACAGGAGACGGCAGTACCGGAGATGCCGGGAAAGTCTTTCTGGAAGCGGGATCACTGATCCTCGAAGGAGGGGGCACGATTTCCGCCGGAACACACAGCACTGCCAAAGGCGGGAATGTGGAAATCAGAGTGCATGATTCCGTCCGTATTTCAGGAAAATCTCCGGTGATATGTTCGGAAGCAGGCGAATGCGGGCAGGGTTATGATGCTGTCAGCGCAATAGATGCCGGTTCGCACCGGTCTTCAACTGACGCGGGATCAGGGGGGAAAATTTCTCTTTCCGCAGAAGAGCTGATCCTCACAGACAGCGGAGCAATATCCACACTGACTCGCGGGGGAGGAGACGCGGGTGATATAAATCTGGAAGTGAGCCGGCTTGAATTGGACAACGAGGCTGTGATTGCCTCAGTCTCCGAGTCTGAAACTCACGGAGGTGCTGCCGGTACGATCACCGTCGATGCCGACTCCGTCAGAGTCTCGGATAACAGCAGCATGACAGCCGAAGCCGGCAGCGGCGGCAGCGGCAGGATAACCGTTACTGCTGAAACACTGATCCTCGAAGAGGGGAGCTGGATTATCGCCAGAACTCTGGGAGAAGGTGACGCGGGCGATATAAATCTGGAAGTCAGTCGGCTTGAATCAGACAACAATTCCGGGATTTCCTCATCCACCATGTCTGAAACCCACGGAGGTGCTGCCGGTACGATCACCGTCGGTGCCGATTCCGTCAGATTCTCGGATAACAGTGGCATGACAACCGAAGGCGTCAGCGGAGACGGCGGCAGGATAACCGTCAGTGCTGAAACACTGATCATCGAAGAGGGGGGCGGGATTACCGCCAGCACACGCGGCACCGGCGAAGGCGGGAATATAGAAATCAGAGTACGTGATTCCGTCCGTATTTCAGGAGAATCTTCGGCGATGATGATATGTACGGAAGCAGGCGAATGCATGCGGCGTCCCAGTGTAATCGCCGCCGTTTCCTCACGGTTTTCGGCTGACGCGGGATCAGGGGGAAAAATTTCTCTTTCCGCAAAAGAACTGATCCTCACAGACAGCGGAGCAATAGCCACATCAACTCTGGGGGGAGGTGACGCGGGCGATATAAATCTGGAAGTCAGCCGGCTTGAATCAGACAGCAGCGCTCTGATTTCCTCAGAGAGCGCGTCTGAAAATCACGGAGGTGCTGCCGGTACGATCACCGTCGATGCCGACTCCGTCAGATTGTCGGATAACAGTGCCGTGAGAACCGAAGCTGTCAGCGCGGGCGGCGGCAAAATAACCGTTACTGCCGAAAACTCGGTCTGTCTGTCAGGCAGTAATATCACCACCAGCGTTCAGGACGGGAGCGGCAACGGCGGTGACATTGCTGTCAGTTCTCCGGATGGTGAGGGAACACAATTCGTCATTCTGAATGACAGCGGGATTGAAGCCAATGCCCATGAGGGAGCCGGCGGGAATATCCGCATTGTCGCGGGTCAGTTCGTCCAATCTTCCGATAGCGTGGTGGAAGCCTCATCGGAAAAGGGGATTGACGGTTCGGTAAATATCGAATCACCGGGCACGGACATCGCCGGCGATCTGGTCATTCTGCCGGAAACCCTCATCGACGCCGGACACTGGATGAAGAAGCCGTGTTCTGCTCGAACCAGGGAAAAATCGAGCAGTTTTGTGATAAAAGGGCGGGATGCTGTCTCGACCCCATTCGATGGCTGGCAGCCGAGTCCGCTGATGTGGCTTGAAAACAGGGATGAGGGTGACAAGAAAACAGAGGATTGAGCGAGAAGAGAACACAAAAATCAAACACTGGAGGATCAAATTTCATGCTCAGAAGAATCTATGTTGACAATTTCAAATGCTTTGTAAATTTTGAGCTTGCCGCTGAATCCGTAAATTTGCTTCTCGGCCCGAACGGTTCCGGGAAGTCAGGCATATTTGAGACGCTGCGGAAGATTCAGTGTTTCATAAGCGGTGAGGGAAAGGTCGGAGACATTTTCAGCCCGGATGAGTACACAAGATGGCAGAACTTGGCGATCCAGCATTTTGAGATGGATGTCGGCGGTAATGATGGAGCGTTGTCAGACAGATAAACTGAGTGATGCTCCGCTGTCACTTTGCAGAGCTAAGGATGAATGTCGGAAAATAAAAATTTAGGGACGATTGAAAGGGGGGCAACCATGCTAAAAAAACGGACCATTGTAATCATCTTTTTCACAGCTTTTCTTCTCACCGGAAGTCTGCTTCTGAAGTGCGAAGCTTCAAATTCCCGGCCTTGCAAGCTGTTTCCGGTTGATGAGGGAGCGCTGGATGAATCCTTTAAAACTTTCAGGGAACAAGTCTTCAAAGCGGTAAGGAAGCATGATGTTCGGTTTGTCTCTGTCGGAAACAGAGGAAGCCATGAGAAAAAGTTCTAAACAGTTGTTGTGGCTGGTTGCCTTGGCTGTATTTGTGATCGGTATTGCAAAGTATGGATATTCACATCCACGATTCAAATTCGTCCCATAACGTCTCTTCATCACAACTGAACACCTTTTTTATTTCCAGAATATCCGCTGTGTTTTCCATGAAAACGTCCACTAGGTCAGGATCAAAATGTTCTCCCCGCTCTTTTCTGATTATGTCAAATGCTTTTTCAGATGGAACCGCCTTTTTGTAGGGTCTTTCTGACACAATCGTATCAAAGGCATCCACCAGGGCGACGATTCTTGCCTCCACAGGGATTTTATCACCGACCAGGGCTTTCGGATATCCTTTCCCGTTAAATTTTTCATGGTGTGACAAAGCGATATCATGAGCCGCCCTCAGAATATCAGATTGCGGATTTCTAAGAATCTTTGCGCCAATTGTTGTGTGGGTTTTCATGAGTTCAAACTCCTGGGGGGTCAGCTTGCCGGGTTTCAGTAATATCTGTTTGGGAATTCCGATCTTTCCGATATCGTGCATCGGCGCGGCATAGCATATATTTTTCACAACTTTGTCCGACAATCCGAGTTTTTTGGCAATCAGAGCACTGTACCGGCCCACTCGGATGACATGATCCGCGGTGTTGTCATCCTTGCATTCCGCGGCAAGGACAAGGCGCTTGATGGTGTCAAGATGGGCATCGTGCAGAACCTGGTGACCGATGACAAACTCAAGGTCTTCGATTTGCCGGGTCGCTTTTCTGAGCTTCTGCAGTAAACCTTTTGTCAGCGTAAACATGAAGTCAGCGTTTGAACACATCATATCTCTGAGCTTATCTCCGTGAATCATCAGAACCTCACCCGGCTCTGTCATTTCAACCGTTGCACATCTGGGTTCTTTGTCAACGAAGCTCATTTCACCGAAATAATCACCGGGTATGAACGTATTATAAATGATTTTTTTCCCGTCAGGGCCGATGCTTGCCGCATGTGCCTTTCCACTCATAAGGAGGCAAAGCGATGTCTGTTTTTCCCCTTCCCTGATGAGAACGGCATCTTTCGGACATTCCTTTCTGACCGAGATATCTGCCAGGGCACATATTTCCCGCTCATTAAAACCTGAAAACAGAGAAGCGTTCTTAATGATGCTGATTTTTGTTGCCGAGTTGTGTTTCATGGGGGCTTTTCCTTCAGAAAATTGTTGTTTTTTAACCACCTTTACAGATATAATTTCATTTTTATCGCTAAAAGTTCCATAAGGCAAGAATAAAACCGCCGCAGAACAATTTTGCAAATTGTTCTGAGCGACTTGCAAAGCCAGTTCTGCAAGTCAGAAATTGTCCTTTTGTAGAACAATTTTGCAAATTGTTCTGAGCGACTTGCAAGTCAGAAATTGTCCTTTTCCACCTCCGCCTGTCATTCCGGGCGGAACTGAAAAAATGGGACATTTTTTCAGTTCCGACCCGGAATCCACAGGTACCGAAGTCAGAAAATGTCTGTCTTTCAGTGACATGACGGGCAGATGGGACACACCCGAGATTGTGGTGTGTCCCACCTGTCATTCCGGGCGGAACTGAGAAAATGGGACATTTTTTCAGTTCCGACCCGGAATCCACAGGTACCGAAGTCAGAAAATGTCTGTCTTTCAGTGACATGACGGGCAGATGAAATTGTGGTGTGTCCCACCTGTCATTCCGGGCGGAACTGAAAAAATGGGACATTTTTTCAGTTCCGACCCGGAATCCACAGGTACCGAAGTCAGAAAATGTCTGTCTTTCAGTGACATGATGGGCAGATGGGACACACCCGAAATTGTGGTGTGTCCCACCTGTCATTCCGGGCGGAACTGAAAAAATGGGACATTTTTTCAGTTCCGACCCGGAATTCACAGGTACCGAAGTCAGAAAATGTCTGTCTTTCAGTGACATGACGGGCAGATGGGACACCCACAATTTTTCAAATTGTTCTGAGCAACTTGCAAGTCAGAAATTGTCCTTTTGTAGAACAATTTTGCAAATTGTTCTGAGCAACTTGCAAAGCCAGTTCTGCAAGTCAGAAATTGTCCTTTTAAAACAAGACTGGTTCTGACGGATTTTGTGGTTCTGTATCATTCCGGGCGGTCAGGAAAAAAACGAAGGCCGCGGAGAACTCGCAGTAATCCGCGTTAAAAAACGGGTTCAGACCACAAACAAGAAACTTGGTTTTTGAAAAAATGAGAAACCTGATTTCATGGAGAAGTCCATGAAAAAGATCATATCCGTTTTTTTGTTTTTGTGGTTCAGCTTCATTGCCGCGGCATTTGCCAATTTGTTCTCCGTGAAATTCGATGAAGTCAGACCAGGACCCTACAAAGCCCTGATCATCGGAATCAATGAATATCGGGATGAAAATATTTCTGATTTGAGAAATCCCGTTAATGATGCAAAGGCAATGCCCGAAGTTTTATGCAAGGATTACGGATTCGGGGAAGTCGAGGTTTTACTGAACGGCGCGGCAACCCGGGACTTTCCATTTCCCGGATGTCCCAAAGGGAAAAATCGCCGGAAACCAGTCAGGGTGGAAACTTTCCCTCCGAATGCCCTGGGACTGTATGATATGCATGGGAATGTGTGGGAATGGTGTCAGGACACATACAGCGACAATGCTTACCTCCCGCGGGACAATCCCGAATTCACAGGTGACGGTTCGGATCGGGTGATCCGGGGCGGAAGCTGGGCTAATGAAGCTCGCGCCAGCCGGTCCGCGCATCGTTGCTGGGAAGAGCGGAGCCGTAAAAGCCCGGGCATCGGGTTTCGTCTTGTCAGGGATTTGTGAATGCCAAGTGGATTCCCGCTTTCGCGGGAATGACGGTGCCAAGCGAAGGTGGATTCCCGCTTTCGCGAGGCGGGAATGACAGTGGCAGGCGAAGGTGGATTCCCGCTTTCGCGGGAACGACAGTGGCAGGGTGGATTCCCGCTTTCGCGGAAATGACAGTGCCAGGTGGATTCCCGATTCCGCGGGAATGACAGTGGCAGGCAAAGGTGGATTCCCGATTCCGAGGGAATGACAGTGCCAGGTGGATTCCCGATTCCGCGGGAATGACGGTGCCAGGTGGATTCCAGCTTTCGCGGGAATGACGGTGCCAGGTGGATTCCAGCTTTCGCGGGAATGACGGTGCCAGGTGGATTCCCGCTTTCTCGGGAATGACGGTGCCAGGTGGATTCCCGCTTTCGCGGGAATAGATAGTGGCAGGCGGTGCAATCCCAAAGTGACATAAACCTGATAAGTGCCTGAAATTACTGACCGCCGTATTTTCAGGCTGTGTCAGTTGTTTCAGTGAGTTATGCGGATTCTGTTTCGGAATACGTCACTTTGGGAATGCACCCGTGGCAGGCACGCTTCCGCGGGAATGACAGTGGCAGGGTAGATTCCGACAGTGGCAGGCAAAGGTGGATTCCCGCTTCCGAGGGAATGACAGTGGCAGGCAAAGATGGATTCCCGCTTTCGCGGGAATGACAGTGTTAGGTGGATTCCCGATTCCGCGGGAATGACAGGCAGGTGCGCCAGGAAACACGGCGCGTTTATCGACTGGATGATGACCTGTGACCGGCAGACGCGGTGCGCGATGAGATGAAATTATCCCCGACAATCTTTGTCAACGGGAAACGGAAAATATTATGATCCCGTGGAGGGATAAGCGGGCTTATCGCAGTGACAAAAAAGTTGGCCGGCTTTGCCTGTCTCCGGAGTGCCAAAGTTTTAGTTTGGCAGTACATTATCCGTAAGTTCTTAATCACGAAGTTTCCGAAACATCGGGATTCCGGAATGCCAAAGCTTTACATATCCGCCGAGGGACTGTATGCCAAAGTGCAACTTTGGCACTCCGGAGAGGGACTTATTCATGTACAGAAACACAGATTTTCCGCGACTCGTCATCCAATATTTCAAAATCTATCGCGATGTGTTCACCCAGAGTCTCCCCGGAAAGCCTTTCCGCCCATTCAATAGCGACCACGCCGTCGCTGCAAAGTATTTCGGAAAGCCCGATTTCTTCAGCATCGTCAGGGCCTTCGAGACGATAGAGATCAACATGGAACAGAGGACATCGGCCCGGATACTCATTTATCAGAGTGTATGTGGGACTGGTGATATAATATTCATCCGGAACACCGAGTCCTCTGGCCAGTCCCTGAACAAAAGAAGTCTTTCCGCTTCCGAGGTCGCCTGTCAAAGCAAGGATAGTGCCGGCTGTAAGCGATGTTCCTATCTTTTTCCCCAGTTCCCGAGTCTCCACGAGGGAATTTGTCTGAAATTCTTTGATTGTCATTGTCGGTTTGCGGTTTACGGTTTGCGGTTGCCGGTTTACGGTTTACGGTTTACGGTTTACGGTTGACAGTTGACGGTTTACGGTTTACGGTTTACGGTTTACGGTTGACAGTTACCAGTCGTCGGACAACTGACAACCGTCAACTGTCAACTGTCAACTGTCAACTGTCAACTGTCAACCGTCAACTGTCAACTGTCAACTGTCAACCGTCAACTGTCAACCGTCAACTGTCAACCGCCAACCGTCAACCGTCAACCGTTTCGGCCATTCTTCCGGCAACATTGGCAAATGCCTTTGTTACTGCTGAATCGGCGTATTGTTCCTGGAAAGAGGTGCCGGAATCACCGCATGAGACCACATTGGGATCAAAGGGAATTCTTCCCAGAAATGCTATTCCCATATCTCCGGCTGTTTTTTCCCCTCCGCCTGTTCCGAACAGATCGATCTCTTTGTCACAGTGGGGACAGGTGAAACCGCTCATGTTTTCTATCAGTCCGAAGACTTCCATTTTAACGACTTTGCAGAAATTGATGGATTTTCTCACATCTCCGAGCGCGACCTCCTGAGGGGTGGTGACAATAACGGCTTTTGCATCAGAAATGACCTGGGCAACGGAGAGCGGTTCATCCCCTGTGCCCGGAGGGCAGTCAATAATCAGATAATCAAGCTCGCCCCACTCCACATCTCCGATAAATTGGCGGATCACACCATGTTTGATCGGTCCCCGCCAGATAATCGCGTCATCCTTGCTTGCGCTGAGGGATTCGATTGAAACGGCTGTCAGGTTTTCCGAGCAGCTCATCGGAACAAGTTTCTGATTTCCGTTCAGGCCGAGCATCCCTTTTATTCCGAGCATTCTCGGCACATCGGGACCATGGATATCGACATCCATAATTCCCACTTTGAAGCCTTTTTTGGCCAGAGCAATGGCAAGGTTGACAGAGACGCTTGTCTTGCCCACACCGCCCTTGCCGCTCATTACAATGAATTTGTTTCTGATTCTCTCCAAAGAGCCTCTGACAGCGGCATCCTGCTCACTCTGATCCTGTATATGCTGGGCTGTACTGCAATTTGCTGACTGACATTGTGTCATAATATTCCTTTTTAAATATAGGGTTAAGGTGTTAAGGGTTAAGGGTGTTAAGGGTTAAGGGTTAAGGGTGTTAAGGGGTAAGGGTTAAGGGGTAAGGGGTAAGGGTTAAGGGTTAAGGATATCCCGCATACAACCTAACCCCTTAAACCTTAAAACCTTAAACCTTAACCTTAACATCCTTAACCCTTAACACCCTTAACCCTTAACACCCTTAACCCTTCAATAATACTTGGATGAAACTCGCTGGAATCCTTCATGATCGCATGAAGGGCATTCCGAAGGTCTTCCAGTGCCGCGGGGTTCCTCCCATTTGTGACAGCATTTTAGGCACATAAATATTCTCCGTTTATCGGCAATCGTGTAGTTTCCGCCTTCGACATTAATCGCCTTTCCGCTAATCAGAGCATCTGCAATCACTTTTCGCGCATGCTGGATAATCCGACCGAAGGTGGCTCTGGAAATCCCCATCCTGCGGCCTGCCTCCTCATAAGGCAGGCCGAGAAGATCGGCGAGCCGTATGGTTTCTCGTTCATCAACGGTCAGGTGAACCTCTTCCAGATCAATCAAAGGGATGCCCCTCGGTTTGAAGTAACTGATATCCGGATTAAACCCTACAATGCGGTTTTTTTTGGGGCGTACCATAAAATTCTCCTTTTATGAGATTATACTCATAATCTGAAATATAAGAGCTCCCTTTATGCTGTCAAGAGCGATTTCTCAAATCCATCAAAGGGTATTGAAACAGAGCGGAAGTTTTTCAGTTTGACATTCTGGTTTCTGAAACCCGTGAAAGACTTCCGCCCATGTCATTTAGTACGGGTGTAATTCACCGCTATCGGCTGAACTGATTTTCAACAGGCTGAAATTACAAATGTCAGCAGGTTGCAAACCCGTTAAAATTTTTACTGACAGGCTTGAATTACACCCATTTACTACCTCATCCATAAGTGTAAACTTAGGACTTGTCTTGCTCTTGCTCTTGCTCTTGCTCTTTATCTTGCTCTTGCTCTTGCTCTTGCTCTTGCTCTTTATCTTGCTCTTGCTCTTGCTCTTGCTCTTAATCTTAATCCTGTCGTGTCCGTTTGACAAAGATAAAGATAAAGATAAAGATAAAGAGCAAGAGCAAGAGCAAGAGCAAGAGCAAGAGCAGGATTAAGATTGGGAATCCTTAAGTTTACACTTATGCTACCTCATCACTTCGTAAACCCGGAGCCGTGTCATTCCCGCGTCCGAAGCCATGTCATTCCCGCGTCCGAAGACGTGTCATTCCCGCGTCCGAAGACGTGTCATTCCCGCGTCATTCCCGCGTCCGGAGCCGTGTCATTCCCGCGTGTCATTCCCGCGTCTTCGAGGGAGCTCATCTTAATGACCTCGGAAACTTCAAACGGGATCATCCTGATGACCTCGAAAGCGGGAATCCAATCTTCCGATCTGAAAAACTTCCTGTCACCTCAGCCTCTCCCCTAACGCGAGTTTGGAAAGCCGTTCATCAGGGGACGAACTTAAAAAGTGGTGTAGGGTTAAGAGTTAAGGGTTAAGAGTTAAGGGTTAAGAGTTAAGAGTTAAGAGTTAAGAGTTAAGGGTTAAGAGTTAAGGGTTAAGTACCTGGCCATAAGTTTTTTTGCGCTCACCTTTGTGCCTTATCTTTGTGCCTTTGTGCCTTTGTGCCTTTGTGTGGGACATAAAATCCTGGCTGGTACTTAAAAGTTAAGGGTTACACTTCATATCCGCAGGAATTCCCCTTTGAAAGTTTTTCCAGTCGATTTTGAATCTCCCTTGATAAAAATTACGGTCTCTGATACACATACGAACAGACAGACGCTCCCGTCGGATTGCCAAATCCGGCGGGATTTGGTTTGGATTTGCCGATCTGAATCGGGACAGTTTTTCAGATATACAGATTTTCAGAAAATAATTTCACAGGTCTGAGATGACTGAAAATCGGAAACCTGCAATCAGAAATCCATCCCGTTACCGATATTCGGCAACTTAAAACTTTACATAACTGTATAAACGGTTTATATTTTTTCCAAAGGACGTATGACTGAATAACTTACCCATTTTTCTTGATCTTGATCGTGCTCTTGTACCATTTGATTAAGAGCGGGAGTTTGGTTTTTCTGAAATGGGAATTTTATCAGGTCACAATTACAATAGTTCGGACAGTTTTTGTGAAAAGCCCCTCAGACCGTTGTTTCGGGAACGGGACGGCGCGGACTTCCCGAACCGGGATGCCCGTTTTGCGGGGCGTGTCGGCAGTTCCTTCCCGACATCATGAAAAATTGTCCGAAGTATTGAATTACAAAGTAATAAAGTTAGCAGAATTAAAGTGGCATCCTTCATTCATAGGTTTACACTTTTCAGTTTGTAGTTCCGGCGTTCAGGTGGTGCGGAACTACGAACTTTTCAATTCATCTGAAAGTGCAAACTACTTTTCAGGCAAAATGAAGGATGCCCTAAAAGTTTAATTAATTTCAGAAAACTTTCAGATCTGCTGAAAATCGGCATCCTTCACAAAAGCCGAAAAGTGGTTCACACCTTTCCCGATTAAGTGTTAAGTGTTAAGACTTTCGGGCATCCCGGCCTTAACCCGGAAGTGTGAACTGACAAATATAAGGATGCCAAATCGGCTTTTCATTTTCAACTTTCAGCTTTAAAGTTATAAGCGGTCAAAAAATGCCGCTTAAAATATCAAATATTTTATGAATGCCGATCAGGATTGAACTGACAAAAGGATGCAGGGCCTGCGTTTTTGCGCCCGCCAAATTCAACTCTTAACGTGCATTTTATATTCGTTGCAGGAACAAGAATGGGTAAAAAAAAGAAAAAAAAGAAAAAGCCTCAGAAGGGGCCACAACTTCATAATCTGACAGTTGATCAACTGATTAACACAGGAAAGCAGAGCATTGAAGCGGGAAAGCCCCGTGATGCCATCAGCATATTCAAGTTTGCAGGCAAAAAGCACGGTCAGTCCGATGAAATAAACACCCTTCTGTTTCGGTCGTATCTGATGCGGGAAGCTCAGTTACGCGAAAAGAACCTGATTGCCGAGGCAGACGCGGTTAAGAAACAGGCCCAGGATCACATGCCGTGGGTTGACCAGTTGTCCGAAGATGACATGATGGCTTATATTTCCACCTGTTCAAACAAGGAGGCGTTCGATATCTATGCCGGGTATTCATCGGCAAACGACCGCTCACCGCGCGCTGAACAATTTCTTGCCAATCGGCTCTTTAAAAGCGATAACTGGAAATTGTCAGACAAACTGAATGAATCCCTTCCGATCCGGCGTGATGCAGCGCCCATGCAGAAGGCGATTCCGCTGATGAACGCCGGAAACTGGGAGGATGCGCTTGAAGTCCTTCTTCCCATATCCAGAACATCACCGTTCGCGCCGATTCGTATGTTCTGCCGCGCCATGGTATCCTTTTATAAAGGAGACGACCAGGATATGTGCAGGGCGCTTTCAATGATTCCCGACGACTTTCCCCTCATCGGTGTGGCAAGGAGTCTGGAAAGCACAGTGGGAAACAACGGAAGCAACAACCGGAGAAGAAAAGCCGGCAAACGCCTTGAGTGCCTCTGGGATGGTCCGGTAAACATGGAGGAGGATATCAGGGATCTCTTATACGATCTTGAACATAAACGGTTTCACGAGGCCGAACATTCCATTTCCAGCCTCTCGAATGCGATCTATCCCGAAGATCCCATGGCGGTCCGATCTTTCATGCTGGAGTCGATCTGGAATATGACATTCCAGTACAAGATCGAAGATTATGAATTTCGTAATATGGTCACTGACCTTCTGCCCCAGCCCCATGGGGATATGCTTCTGACAAAAACAAGGTTGCTCCGTTTTCACACGCCGATGACAACCACGGGGCAATATCTCTCCCTTTTGGAAAATGAATTTCCCGACCCTGAAACGAGAAAGATTGCGCATGCCTTTATCCTGATGCACACGGTATCGAACATGCTTAAAATCAAATTCAATCCCGCAAAGGAAAAAAAGGCGATTCAGAAGTACAAAACGCTTCTGGGAATCCATCATGAAGATACGGAAATGATTCTGACTGACATGGTTACAGAGGCGATGAGACTTGATCCGCTCAGTCGAAACTGCTATGAAATCCTTGTGGAGCTGCCTCGCAAATCAAGGCCCGCCAAAAATGCGGTGGAAGCGTCTCTTACGGACATGTGTTCCCACTTTCCCGATGATCCCTGGCCCTGCCTGGAACTGGCGACCCTTTTCTATGAAAAGAACGCGTTCAGGAAAGCCGAGAACATCCTTGAAGAGGCGATGAAACGGGCACCCCATGACAGCCGGGTCATTGACCGGCACATCATTGCCCTGCTCATATCCGCTGAAAAGAATATTCAGCGGAAAAAATTTCATCTTGTTGAAAGAGACATTAAGAAAGCCGAAAAATTTGAGAGCAGAAAGGTCTGCCCGTTTGTCATTGAAAAGCGAATCGTTTTTCAGATTGTGAACTGTCAGAATGATTTGAAGGCGGATGCAAAAGACGAAGCGGATCAGTTGTCTCTTTTTAAGGGACAGAAAGGCCTGAAAGCGATTATCAGGGATGAGATCAAATCGCTTCCTCTCTTTGACCGGCTGAGGATTCTGGCCATTCTCATAACGGATATGAAACATCGGAAGATCGACGAGAAAAAATATATCCTGAATGAGCTGGAAAAGGTCTTTGACAAGGAATTAAAGTACGACAAGGATCTGTCATCGTCCGAGGTGGTAAGGCTGCTGACGCCTCTGGAAAAGGATTACACCGCGCTTTTGTCTCACCGGGAGATTGCTCCGATCTTTTTGAAAAAACGGAAAGATATTCTCAAAGGTGTGGATGATACGGAAATTATCCCGGTTTTCGACCTTATTTTTGCGCCGGAGTGGTTTGGCTTAATCAAGAAGGAGGTCAAGCGAAGAGTGAAAAAGGCGAAGAAGAAGGAACGCCTTTTTATGGAATTCTACCGGGTGACCATACAGCATATCAAAGGGGAAGAACTGGATCCCGATCTTTTTGAGGATATTATTGAAGAGGCGCCCAAGTCGATGTTTGAGGAACTCCGGGCAGTCTCCCGCCGGCTTTCAAAACATGCGACAGGGAGTTTGAAAAAGGCCCTGGAGGTGTTTGACTTCGATATCCTGGATGACATGCCTTTCTTCGGGGGCTTCCCCGGAGATGATATCGACGATTTCTTCCCTGATGATATCGACGATTTCTTTCCTCACGAGGACGAACGCGGGCTTGAAAAACTGATTGACACACTCAGGGAGTTGGAATCCGATCCGGATATGGCGGAATCGGGAACGCTTGAGGATAGACTTGTTGATGAACTTGTGGAGAGTTTTGAGGTGTTTGTTGACAGTCTGGCGCTCAGAGACGCGCCAGCCTTCATTATCAATGAATTAAGGGAGATCATCCGGGCAGATCCGACAGCAAGACGTGATTTCGACCTGATGGCGGAACTGATCGATCATGCCGATGCTGTGGGACGGCTCTCCCGTGAGGGCCGGATCATTCTGTTCGGAAGCAGGGGAAAGAGCGGAGGCAGGCGGAAAAGAAAGAACTGAAGCCGCCTTTTTGGGAAGGACGGCGGGTTTCGGGCTGAAATGATAAGAATCCTGTTGGTTCTTATCATTTCACCCGGAACAATATATTAACTGGCGGTTCTTGATAAAACTGAATATCGGAGAAAAGTACCCAATAAATTTTGGTTCTGCTCACCCCGAATCAGTTAATAGGAGGCTCCTATGATTGAAGAAGCTCCCATAGTGAAAGACATTCGGAGAGTTCGGCGGGCTATTTCCGAGCAATTCGGTAATGACCCGGACAAATATATTGATTATCTGTTGTCCCAGAAAACCGACACAGTACCAAAACGTAATGCTCAGATATGCACATCAGATTGGAAAACAGTACAAAATATGCCCTGAGCAGTTTGTCTCAGAAATGACTCGCCAGGAACAAACGGGTAAGAATGTCTCTCAACCGCTAAAAAACCGAGATTCGGAACGAAAGGAATTGAAGTTAACAGTTATGATAATTGCTGAACGATTATACCTCCCGGAAGATACGGAAGCCATCCTATGGGATATGGACGGCGTTCTGCTGGACACGCTGGGCCTGGATCTGACCATCTGCAATCAGTTGCTCCGTCAGTATTTCGGAGAGCATGTCACCCTGTCAAAAGCGTTCATTCGCTCAATATTTGCGTACCATCCCCCTGAATTCTGGCGACGGATTTTTGAATTTGTCAATAATGAATATGACATTTCAGGGACAGAGAGCGATTTCGATCAAATTTTGGAGACGTACAATCAGGCCAGGAACGAGTTCGTTTTTGAGGTCAATCCGGGCATACGGGAAATCCTGGAAAGCGCCGGGAAAATTCCTCTGAGACTCGCGGTCGTTTCAAACAATCCCACGGAAGATATTAAAAAGATTCTTTCCCAGTCGGGCATTCCTGATTATTTTGATCTCGTCATCGGAAATGATGTTCGTGATCTAAAGAAAAAACCGGCACCGGACACCTATCTTCTTGCAACTGAGATGCTGGGTGTCAAACCTGAGCGGTGTGCTGTCATTGAAGATTCGCTTGTGGGGGCCGAAGCCGGACATCGGGCCGGGTGCCTGACCATTGGCGTGGCAACTGGCGGAGATGATTTTGAGCCTCTTGAAGAGTCCCAATGGACGGATCAGGTCTGTTCTTCATTTCACCCGAACCGCTTACATCTTCAGTTCGGAAAGGTGACGAACAAAACCATCTTTACGCCGAATGAGTTTGTCAGCCATACGATTGAGCATATTGCCTGGCGTATGGGCTGTGAAATTGACCTGTACTGGAACAATAATGACTGGCACTTATTGGGAAAAACAATCGGAACCCGGATTAAAAAATTCGAGCATCAGCAAGACGCAGGCGTTGCTCTCGGAATGATTGACGACGGCAGCGCGGAAGTCGTTATTGAACGCTCTGATGAACCGGATTTGGTGATTGATTCGGTAAAAAATGTTGACTTGGACTGGTTTCTGTCGTTGCGATGCGAGCAGGTTTGCTCAGGTGAACCGCTGACAAAACTGATTCAGGGTTTGTCACAGGGATTGGGAGCAAAAATGTATATCAGGGTTTGCAGTCTGGAAGATCCGCATCATACTTATGAAGGTATTTTCCGATCCATAGGAATTGCTCTGAATCAGATTTATACTCCCAAAGCGATTTCCCAGGATCTTTCCCAATGCAAACTGGAAAAAAATGTCTCCCAGGGAGATATCAGCGTCAATGCCCGATCCTGCGAGTTTGCGGAAGTTGCAAGAAAGACTGCGGAAAGCAGTGTGTCTGTTGTCGCAGATTTTTCAAGGCAGGTGCCCGGGAAATATCATTTTCAGGTATCTCCCGCAGTCAATGTGAGCGGTCTCCCAACGCTTTTGGATATGTTTGCCCGGGAAGCCGGATTCACTCTCCAAGTTGATTTTGACGCCACCGTGCTGAGTTCAAGCCATGTTCTGCTGGAGGATACGGGCTTGGTTTTGGGAAGAGCATTGAAGGAGATTCTTGTGTTGCGAATGGAAGAGTACGGGGTGAACGCGGCCGGAAGCAGCCTGGCCACGGTGGATGATTTCAGAAATCAGCCGATCCGCACCGGGATCAGCGTGGAAGGCCGGAAATTTGGGAAGATCGTACCGTTCAAAGGATCTTTTGACGATGTAAGACAGAGATTTATCATCGGACAAAATGTCTGCAACGGGTTATTTTCCGAAGATCTGGATGACTTTCTGGACGGTCTGTCCGGCGGACTCGGTTGCAGCATTATGATTCATATAAAAGAACAGATGGAACCTGATGAGGGATGGCAGATGATCTTCAAAAATATGGGGAAAGCATTGAAAGGGGTCTTTGCGTTAAATCCCTATCGGAAAGGGGTTCCTCCGGGTGTCAAAGCAACTTTATCTTAAGGGTTAAGGGGTTAAGGGTTAAGATTTAAGGGGTTAAGATTTAAGGTCGTTCCGGTCGATCCTTAACCCCTAACCCCTTAACTCTTAACCCCTTAACCCTGTCTTGAAAGGAACAAATATGATACAAGTCAAACCGAATATCGCGGCCATGTCGCCCTATTCTCCCCCATGGTCAAACATGGAGAGAAAGGGATATCTGCGTCTGGATCTTAACGAATATACACAGGATCCGCCAGAGCATGTCATCACCGCGCTCAAGGCGTATATTGATGAAAACCGGATTCAGATGTACCCGGAGTACAGCAGATTTCTGTCAAAACTGAGTCTGTATGCGGGGGTGAATGAGGATCACCTGATCGTGACGAACGGTTCGGATCAGGCGATTGAGATTATTTTGCGGGCTTTTCTGGGATATGGCGATGCCATGGTCATTGCACAACCCGGTTTCCCGATATTTGAACAGGTTGCCGGCGTAATCGGCGCGAAGATTTGCGGCGTCTCTTACGATCAGAACTTGTCAGGCTTTCCATACAATGAATTTGTCAAAGCGATCAATCCGGAAACAAAACTCATTGTAATTATCAATCCTGACAATCCCACCGGCGTCGCGGTATCTCTGTCTCAAATTCAGAAGATATTGGATGAGAATCCTGATATTCCGGTTATTGTTGATGAAGCCTATTTTGAATATACCGGCATAACATCCCTCGATTTTCTGGAAACGCATCCGAATCTGATCATCACCCGGACATTTTCCAAAGCTTTCGCGATGGCAGGTCTGAGATTGGGATACATTATCGCCCATCCCGATATAATCTCACAGTTCTATAAGATAAGAGGCCCGTTTGACGTCAATAACTGTGCAACGCTTGTTGCCGAAACGCAAATGGATTTCCCTGATGCATGGAAGGGGTATGTCCATGAGGTAATGAACGTATCCAAACCCCGTCTGGAGCGTTTTTTTGATGAAAACGACGTTCGATATTATCCCGGGGCCGCCCAGTTCATGCTGGTTCAGCCCCAAGACAGGGACGGGGCCGTCCAATATCTGAAAGATCATGGGATCCTGGTGCGCCCGATGGTAGCGGAACTGATTCGGCATACGTTCAGAATGAATATCGGTACGCTTGAGCAGACAGAACAGTTCATTGAGGTTTATAAGGCGTTTATTGAAGCGTGATCTATCCGCTCCGGAGTGCAAAGTTTACTTTGCAAGTTGCAGCAGACCGAAACGACAGAATCCCGAATATCGGTGACTTGCAAAGCAAGCTTTGCACTCCGGACCAGAAAGGAGTTTAAATGAAAATCAATCCGGAGTGCAAAGTTTACTTTGCAAATTGCAGCAGATCGAAACGACAGAATCCTGAATATCGGTGACTTGCAAAGCAAGCTTTGCACTCCGGACTCCGGACCAGAAAGGAGTTTAAATGAAAATCAATCCGGAGTGCAAAGTTTACTTTGCAAGTTGCAGCAGACCGAAACGGCAGAATCCTGAATATCGGTGACTTGCAAAGCAAGCTTTGCACTCCGGACCAGAAAGGAGTTTAAATGAAAATTAATTTTTATGAGTTGGAGAAGCTTTCTAAGGAGGAGATATCCAAACTTCTCAGGCGCTCGGAAACGGATATTGAAACCTTGCAGGATATTGTTCGCCCGGTCATACAGGATGTCCGTGAAAAAGGGGATCAGGCGATCATTGAATATTGCCAGAAGTTTGACAAGGTTACGCTGGAACCTTCAGCTTTGAAGGTGACAGACGCTGAATTTGCAAAGGCAAGGGAGAACCTCGACCCATCCGTCAAGGAAGTCATTGAGGTGTCCGCCAAGAATATCAGGAAATTTCACAAAGCCCAGATGCCCGAGGATATGTGGTTTGCCGAGATCGATGAAGGGATCATGGCAGGTGAAAAAATCACCCCGATAACCTCGGTCGGAATCTATGTTCCCCGGGGCAAAGGATCATTCCCATCGGTGATGCTGATGCTTTGCATTCCGGCAGTCATCGCCCGGGTTCCGGATGTGATTGTCTGCACCCCCCCGACGCCCGAGGGAACGGTGGATGATGCATCTCTTTTTACCGCGGAGATTTGCGGTATAAAAAATGTCTTCAAAGTCGGCGGTTCCCAGGCAATTGCCGCGATGGCCTTTGGAACGGAAACCGTGCCAAAGATGGACAAGGTTCTGGGGCCGGGAAACGCGTATGTTTCCGCGGCAAAACGTCTGCTGTACGGAAGAATTGATGTGGGAACGCCCGCGGGTCCGAGTGAATCGATCATCCTGTGTGACGAAAATGCAGACCCGCGAACAGCGGCTTTGGATCTGCTGATCGAAGCGGAGCACGGGCCCGATTCCACCGCGCTGCTTGTGACGCATTCCCGTGAACTCGCAGCCAAAGCAGAGGCCATATTGCCGGAACTAGTGAACGATTTGCCGGATGAGCGAAAGGAATTCTGTCAGACGGTTTTATCCCAGTACGGCGGAATTGTCCTAACCTCTGATTTGGAAGCGTCGCTTCAGTTTGTTAATGACTTTGCGCCCGAGCATCTTGAGGTCCTTGTGGAAGAACCGATGGCAGTGCTGCCAAAGATCAGAAACGCCGGGGAGATCCTTTTGGGTCGTTATACCCCCATTACCATCGGAAATTTTTCACTGGGCGTCAACGCGATCCTGCCCACCGGAGGATTCGCCAAAACATTTTCCTGCGTAACGGTTTATGACTTTCTCAAACGCTCCTCCATCGGCTATATGACAAAACAGGGATATGATCGGATCAAAGAGACCGCCAGAAAATTCGCTGAATATGAAGGGTTTCCCTCTCATGCGAATGCGATCATTAAGCGGGGTTTTTGAGAACTCGAAAGTCGTCCGGAGTGCCAAACTTGCAGTTTGGCAGAGAAAGATTATCCGGAGCGCCAAACTCGCAGTTTGGCAGAGCCGGAAAGATTGTCCATGCCAAACTGCAAGTTCGGCACTCCGGATCGACGAAAAGGTGACAATATGAAGTTGGCAGAAGCGCTGATTGAGCGCAAATCCGTCAAAACAAAGATGGAAGAAGTCAAAAAAAGGATTTATCAGAATGCTCAGGTCCAGGAAGGGGACGAGCCTACAGAATCACCATCGGAGTTGTTGGAAGAACTGAACAGAGAAACGAAAAAATTTGAAGAATTTGTGATTCGGATCAATCAGACGAATAATGTCGCAAAACTGAATAACGGTATGACAATTATGGAAGCACTGACTAAAAGGGATATGTTGCGCTATAAGCATTATATTTACACCAATCTCGCGGACAAAGCGACGCCTCCGGCTTCCAGATACAGTCAGAGAGAGATTAAGTTTGTTCCTGCTGTCAGTGTCAGTGAATTACGCAAAAAAGCAGACGAAATAGCAAAAGAATGCCGTCTTCTTGACACAAAGATTCAGGAAGCCAACTGGATTACCGAACTTTTGTAGCTTTGCAATCCTGATTCTAACGGATTTTGTAGCTCTGTATCATTTCAAGTGGTTATCATTTATTTATTATGGCAGAATGTTGTGGTGTCGGGTGTATCAATTACTCTGTCAAGAGTATAACATGGCACTCCTTCCGGCTAAAGCCCATTGCCGGGTTAACAAGTTTCAATGACTAATGATATATCCGTTCACTGAGAAACAGACCGAGTGCAGAGGAAGCAACGGATGATTCACATGTGTACATACTAAGACGTAAGCTTTACTACCGGATACACAACCCGTTTCATTCTGCCACCCACATAACGATTAACCGTCTGTAAGATATCAGAATCAAACACAGACCAGTCGGCAGTGTGATAGAAGAAATGGCTTTATAATCAAATTTTGCAAAGGGAGTTCTTAATCTTATGGACATAAAATGCGAATACTCCAAAATCATCATTCCTGTGGATTACAAATATTCAGATATCGCAAGTCAGTACGCAGGTTCTGTGGCAGCAAAGTTCGGATTTGATGAAGAGAGTGTTCAGAAGATCACTTTTGGTGTGGACCGGCTATTTTTCAGAAAAGTTTGAGGAGTCAGGATTCTTTTTTGCAGGCGTATTACCCGGAGGCATGTCTGACAAAGATGCATTGATTCTTCAGTATCTTAACAATGTGGAGATATATTATTATGATATCAACGTAAATTCTGCTGTGGCAGATGACATGCTTTCTTACATAAAAAACTATGATCCAAATCTTTTGTAATGCCAAATTATGCACAGCGACTGATTTATTATGAAATACAAAATCAGAATCACAGAGGATGCGAAAAACGACCTGTCCTTTTTCAAAGCTTATGAGCGAAAAATAATTCTGACAGCCATAAAGGAACAACTATCTTACGAACCGCTGAAAGAAACGAGGAATCGGAAGAGATTGCGTGATAATCCTATCGCTCCGTGGGAGTTGAAAAGCGGTAAGTATCGAATATTTTATGGAGTAAATAATGATATTGTCACAGTAACAGTTATTTCTGTCGGAATGAAGAAACACAATATTCTGTACATCATGGGTAAGGAGGTGAAAATATGAAAACGATTGATCTTGGAAAAGAACGAATCGAATTATCCCGAATTTTCAATTTTGCCCGGTCAGAGCCTGTTTTATTGCTCACAGGCGAAGAAGAATTTATTCTCAGCCGTGCGGATGATTTTGAGGCAGAAGTGGAAGCCATCCGTAACAGTAAAAAATTTCAGGAATTTTTAGACAACCGGATGAAATGCAAAGTCAGGTTTCCCATTGAAGATATCGAAAAAGAAGTTGAAAATGAGCTGCAATCCGAATCGAAAATTCTGCATTGACAGCCGGAATTGCTGTCATATCTGAGGCGAACTCGAATCCGGTAGCATTAAGATAACTTAACCTTATGGATTTAACGCGATGTGCAATTTTTAAACACAGAGGACAGGCACAGATTTCCGCAGAGACTCTGTTGCCTTCTGTGAATCCTCTGTGTTCTCTGTTTGAAAAAGTTGCATACAACGTGGATTTGATTAAAGAGGAGGAACAAAAATGAATATTCATGTTCTGGGGATATCCGGAAGCCCTGTCAAAAACAGCAATACTGACCGGCTTGTCAAAGCTGTCCTGGAAGCATCCGAACTTGAATCAGAATTTGTGAAACTCAGTAGCATTACCGTCAGACCCTGCCTTGCCTGTAAGAAATGTGTTCAGGACAACATTTGCAAAGTCAAGGATGATTTTCCGGAACTTGCTGAAAAAGTGAAACAAGCCAAGGCATTGGTTATCGGGGCTTATGTTCCTTATGGACAAATAGACGGTTTTACCAAGGCGTTTCTCGAAAGGCTCTGGTCGTTACGGCATGTGAACAACCTGCTCAGAGGTAAACTGTGCGCAACCATTGTAACCGGACTGATGCCGGATATATGTGATAATGTCAGCAAAGCCGTCGCCACTGAGATGAAGGAATATGAACGAATGGATCTCGTCGGGCAACTGATCGTTCAGGGAAATCTCCCCTGCCTGACCTGCGGTGAGGGGGATTCTTGTGAGATGAGCGGCCTGAAAATGATATACGGCGAAGATGCCAAAACGTCAGATTACAAATATTCACGGGTTGAGGATCAGAAAGACGTATGGGAAGAAGCAAAACAGATCGGTCGTCTAATTGGTGAACGGCTGAAAGTGTGAATTAGGAATTAGGAATTAGGAATTAGGAATTAGGAATTAGGAATCAGGAATCAGGAATTATTCAGAAAGGAGGGATTATGACATGCTGACCCATTATCTTACTCTGGGACTTTTGCCGGATGCATCCGATGAAGAGATTCGGGATCATTATCTTCAACTGGTCAAGAGGCACACTCCGGAAAAAGACCCGGAACGATTTCGGCAGATCACCGAGGCGTATGAGGCGATCAAGGATGTGCGAAACCGGGTTAAGGGAAAGGTTTTTGGCGGCCTGACAATCCGGGATTATGAAAGCGCGCTGTTGTCACTGGCAAAGGCCAGGGAAATCAAGCGCAGGCGTGTGGGATTGCAAGAACTGTTTCAGGCGGAAAAATAAAAATTAAAGGGAGAATACAATGTATCTGCTGCTTAAAATCGGTAACTGGTTTAATGATCATTTCAGACAAATGTCAGTCGCTTTTATGAAATGGAACGTCCATTTCTGCACAAAAAGACTGGGGGAAAGAATTGAAGGAGAGCAGGGGCTGGCAGAATGGAAACAGACTGCCCTGAAAGATTTCAGATTCTGGCTTGAGGATCTGCCGGAGGAGTCCTCCGCTGGTGAGAGTGCCGATATGGATTCATGCGATCTTTATACGCTTCTGTCCGAGTTCTCCGCATTGAGACAGGAGATCAAGATGCAGAACAGGGAGCAAAACAAAAGCTTGCATACCCTCAGTTCCTTTATCGGAGCATATCAGGAGACATTTGACGTATTTAAACAGAAGACCGAAAATCTTGCAGAGCTTGAAGAGAATATCCGCCAAGCCACTGAGAAAAGAGCGGTTATGCCGTTTTTGGATGTGCGGGACGGACTGATTCGGGGCCGTAACGCGGCTTCGGAGCTGAACAAGGCCGTCGAGGATTTGGTAAACAATTCAAAGGGATTTTTCAGATCGGCCCCCAAAGGGATCGATGCTGTGGTCGGTGGCGTGGAGGGCATTGTCGAAGGATATGACATGGCTGTCAGACGATTCGACCGCGCCCTTGCATTAGCGGATATCCATCCTGTGGAGACGGTGGGACAGCCATTTGATCCCAGGACAATGAAAGCAGTGGGAAGACGCCCTTCATCTGATATGGATGAAGGGACAGTGATGGAAGAACACCTGAGCGGATTTGTTCGCGACGACGAGGTGATCAGAACAGCGGAGGTTGTTGTGGCAGCGGTTGCTGTGGCAAAAAAGATTGCCGTTAATGAATAATTGGTGTTTTGGTGTTTTGGTGTTTTGTATTTTGTGTTTTGTATTTTGTGCTTTGTGCTTGGTTTGAATACTCACCAAACACAAAACACAAAATACCAAACACAAAATACCAAACACCAAACACCAAACACCAAAACACCAAACTTAAATAGGAGAACTTTATGGAACCGATTGTAGGGATTGACCTCGGAACGACAAATTCTGAGGTCGCTTTTATTATTGACGGAAATGCGGAGGTGCTGAAACTTAAAGATGACGGAATTCTTCCCTCCTGCGTGGGAGTCGATGATGACGGAAAGATCATTGTCGGCGAGGAAGCCCGGAACCAGGCTGCTGTTGCTCCGGATCGCACGGTCCTTTCAGTAAAACGGCTGATGGGAACGGATCAGAAGATTCAGATGAAAGATTCGGGCTATCTGCCCCAGGAAATTTCCGCATTTATTCTCAAGGCACTGAAAGAACGAGCCGAGAAAGTATTGGGAAAATCCATATCAAAGGCGGTCATCACCGTCCCGGCTTATTTCACAGATGCCCAGCGTCATGCCACACGAGAAGCCGGCGAAATTGCCGGCCTGGATGTGGTCAGGATTATAAACGAACCCACAGCCGCAGCTCTTGCTTATGAAAGCGCCAGTTCGGAGACCCAGCGGATCCTGATTTACGATCTCGGGGGCGGAACATTTGATGTCTCCATTGTCAAGATCGAGGAAGGGGTTGTGGAGGTGCTTTCAAGCACAGGAGACAATCATCTCGGCGGGGATGATTTTGACCAGAAGATAATGGATATGCTCGCGGAGCATTGCGAGAGAGAACTGAAACTTGCAGTGAAAAAGCAGCCGGTTACCATGGCGAGACTGAAACGGGCTGCCGAGAACGCCAAGATCACCCTTTCCTCCGAGCCTTACGCCAAAATAGAGGAGGATCACATCGGCAAAAAAGCATGGAAGGATATCCATCTGTCGTATGAGCTTTCCCGTCTCGATTTTGAGGCGATGATCGAAGATGATCTGGAAAGAACCATGGATTCCGTGAACAAGGCGCTCAAAGACGCCTCCCTGCTGCCGTCAGCCGTTGATAAGATTATCTTAGTCGGAGGCTCCACAAGGCTGCCTCAGATATCAAAAATGCTGGAGGAGAAATTCGGACGTCTGCCTCACAGCGAAATTGACCCGGATCTCTGCGTCGCACTCGGTGCCGCCATACAGGGGGGAAGAGAGATGGGGCTTGATTCCTCAAGCGTTTTGCTCGATATAACGCCCTATACCTTCGGCACATCCGCAATCGGCGAATTGGACGGCGCGCCGTGTATGACCCGTTTCGTTCCCATGATCCGCCGCAATACCAAGTTGCCGGCTGCCAAAAGTGATGCGTTCTATACCCTGTATGACAACCAGGAGGCGGTGGAGATAAAGGTCTGTCAGGGAGAAAATCCCAATGCTCTGGATAATATTCAGATCGGCAAGTATAAATTCAAGCTGACCCCGAGATCTCCCGAAGGAAGCGTCATTATTCTCAATTTCGACCTGGACCTGAACGGCATCCTGAAGATCGAAGCGATTGAGAAGTCGTCAGGCAGAAAAATTAACGCGGTGATAGAGAATGCCTTTTCCACGTTTACCGAAGAGGAGATGTCTGATTCCAAAAAGCGGATATCCGAGATGTGGGGTGAAAAAGCTGAGGCTGAAGAAGAAGAGTCAGTCGGCGAGGCTGACGGAATGCCCCCGGATCTGGCCGAGGCCCTGCGCAAAGCCGAATCGCAACTGGATTCGGCATCCAGCGAGGACCGTGATGAGATGGTGAATCTCATGGAAGACATCCGGGACGCGGTTAAAGAAGGCAAGCTGGAAGAAGCCAGGGAACTATGGAAAGATCTGGAGGAAATCCTCTTTTATCTCGGATAAAAATTTCTGAGAAACCGGGTTAAAAAAGGCTGATTATAATGCCTTTTGAAGAAGCTCCGGATTTCAACGGACCCACTCTGTCATTCCGGGCAAAAATGATAAGAATCGGCAGGATTCTTATCGTGTAAACTTAGGGAACAGGCCGGACGGGATTTGCAAATCCCATCCGGACCGCTTAGGGAACAGGCCGGACGGGATTTGCAATCCCGTCCGCAATGTTCCGCCTCGTCACCGGAGTGTCGGAACGGTTCAAACGGGATTGCAAATCCCGTCCGGACCGCTTAGGGAACAGGCCGGACGGGATTTGCAACCCCGTCCGCAATGTTCCGCCCCGTCACCGGAGTGTCGGAACGGTTCGGACGGGATTGCAAATCCCGTCCGGACCGCTTAGGGAACAGGCCGGACGGGATTTGCAATCCCGTCCGCAATGTTTCGCCTCGTCACCGGAGTGTCGGAACGGTTCGGACGGGATTGCAAATCCCGTCCGGACCGCTTAGGGAACAGGCCGGACGGGATTTGTAATCCCGTCCGCAATGTTCCGCCCCGTCACCGGAGTGTCGGAACGGTTCGGACGGGATTGCAAATCCCGTCCGGCCCTTAATTTTACACTTATGACAGGCCGGACGGGATTTGCAATCCCGTCCGCAATGTTTCGCCTCGTCACCGGAGTGTCGGAACGGTTCAAACGGGATTGCAAATCCCGTCCGGCCCTTAATTTTACACTTATGGAATCGGCAGGATTCTTATCATTCCTGATAAATGATGTCAGGAACAAACTTTTGACCCGGAATCCACCGTTTCCCAAAAGGCATTAAGTACCTGACCATAAGTTTTTTGGCATTTCATATCTCACACAAAGGCACAAAGGCACAAAGAAAGGCACAAAGGTGAGAACAAAAGAATTTATGGACAGGTACTTATAATCAGAAAAAACTTGGTTTCCATATCAAAATCGGAATTTAAAAATGGAACGATGTCCTACATGTAACGCCAAATATGCCGGGAAGCGCCTGTGTCACCGATGTAAGACCAATTTGGGCGTTTTGGTTGATATTGAAGAGAAGGCAAAAGAGCATTTGGAGGCGGCAAAAGCTGCTCTTGCCTCAGATGATATTAAGCAGATGTTTTTTCACGCGAAGCGATCCTGCTCTTTACGCCGGACGCCGGAAGCTGAGAGGCTTCTTGCTTATGCATCCCTGCTTGTGAACCAATATGATCGTGCGATTTCTTCATGGCGCAATGTTTAAGAATTATTTACTAATAACAGAATTATCTTTATGAAACTTCAAGTAGATATAGGAAGAATCAAATTAAAAAACCCCGTAATGACCGCCTCCGGCACCTTCGGATATGCCCGTGAGTTTGAAGACCTTGTTGACCTGAACCGTCTCGGAGCGATTATTGTAAAGGGACTCTCTTTGGAACCTTCCAAGGGGAACCCGCCGCCGCGAATTGTCGAGACACCCTGCGGCATGCTGAACGCCATCGGCCTTGAAAATGTCGGCATTGAAGCGTTTGAGAAAGAGAAGCTTCCGTTTTTAAGAGGCGTTTCAAGCCCGGTGCTGGTCAATGTTTACGGAAAGACCGTCAGCGAATATGCGGAGCTTGCGGCTCGTATTGAGGATATTGAAGGCATTGCCGGAATTGAAGTCAATATCTCGTGCCCCAATGTCAAAGCGGGCGGAGTCGCCTTCGGGGTTGATCCCGAATCCGCCCGGGAAGTCATCCGGGCGGTCAGAAAGAGAACGACCCGGCCGCTGATGGTCAAGCTTTCTCCCAATGTCACCGACATCACGGAGATCGCCCGGAGTGCGGAGGACGCGGGAGCGGATTCCATCTCTCTGATCAACACGATCACCGGCATGGCCATCGATATTGAAACCCGGCGTCCCAGGCTTGCCAATATCACCGGCGGCCTTTCCGGGCCAGCAATCCGGCCGGTTGCCCTGCGGATGGTCTGGCAGACGGCTCAGAGCGTTAAGATTCCGGTGATCGGCATCGGGGGTATTATGACCGCATCGGACGCTCTGGAATTTCTGATCGCCGGCGCGACAGCCGTGCAGGTCGGCACGGCAAATTTTGTCAATCCCCGTGCGACCATTGAAATCATAGAGGGGATGGAAGCATTTCTGACTGAGAGGAAAATTTCCGGCGTAACGGACATTATCGGGACTTTGGAGATTTGATCTCAGGAAATCAGTATCTTAATTTTAACTGAGAAAGGAGAAAAACATGGAATTTGAAAACCTGAAAGCAGTTATCGATTTTGCCATTGAGAAAGAAAAGGAAGCCGCCGACTTTTATGAGGCCGCGAGCGAAGAAGAATCCATGTCCGGAGTCAGGGAAATGTTTAAGGAGTTTTCCCAGGAAGAGCGTAAGCATCAGGCAATGCTTGAGAAACTGGAGACAGACGGGATTGACAAGGGCATTTCCGAGTACAAGTTCAAGTGGATCACGGATCTCAAACGGAGCGATTATGTGTTGGATACGGAATACAAAAAAGGAATGGGATATAACGATATCCTCATGGTTGCAATAAAGCGTGAAGAGAAGGCGTTGAAACTTTATAACGCGTTGCAGGAGAAATCCGAACCCGAGGATATGAAAAAACTCTTCAAGGTTCTCTGCCAGGAAGAAGCAAAGCATAAAAACAACCTTGAAACCCTGTATGATGATTACATGGCGGAAATGGGGGATTAAGTTCGGCTTGGGTCAGAATATGCCATGGCCGACATACGCACAGGTGAAAATACAGGCTTATGCCCTTAAAACCTGAACTTTCAAACGCAGAGCCCGCAGAGAACGCAGAGACTCGCAGAGAACGGAAACGGCCAGTCTCCTCTGCGAAACTCTGCGTTTAATCGTCAGAAAATCACCCTGCATTATTTTGGTTACACTCATTTAAAACAAGTTTGCTTGATCTTCATTTGATCCGCCCTGCCTGGCCTGATTGGGAATGGGTCAACCCTGCTGGAGCATAAAGCAGAAACAAAGGTCAACGCCGTCGGAAGAATCGAAATATGTTCAGAAAGGAAAGAAGATTATGGTTATGAAAAATCAATTTGTTTTAAAAGATGAAAGAGCGGATTGTTATTCGGTAATGAAGGTCGTTCCGGTAGAAAATTATCTGGATACTGTTAAGAAAGTTTACAAAAACCGACAAGGCGGACTCGAAGGTCAGAGGGATACGTTAAAAACAAGCACAGCGGTCCGAATAAGAAAACGGATGATCGAAGATTTGAAAAAAGGGACCGTGCTTCCGCCGGTTGTGATCGGGATGGTTGTCTCTGACGATGAATTTGAAAATTTTGATCCGTCATCTTTTGACACTTTGCCTGACAGCATATCAGAAGACAACATATCAATCATTGACGGAATGCAGAGAACCTCGGCATTGTTTGATGTTCAGGATGACGCGGACCTGTCTGACCGTGAAATGCGTGTCGAGTATTGGATCGCCCGCAGCACAAACAGTCTGGTTTACCGAATGCTGATCCTGAACACCGGTCAGGTGCCCTGGAATCTGAGAAGGCAGATTGAGGTGGTGTTCAGAACAATGATCAGAGAGATTGACGCGGAAATTCCGGATATGGAAGTCTGGGAGGCGGATGACAAAAAGCGGCGGAAAGCTCCGGGACAGTTCCAGGCCAACGAGATAATCGAATTGTTTCTGGTCTTTGGCTCAAGAAAAGAGAAGATTGATGTGAAGGAGCGACTGGCTGATGAATTTACAAGGCTTGATTTTATCGAGGCAACGAGTGAGCGTAAATTTACTCAGACGTTTTACGGATTCCTGAAACTTTTGGTCAGATTTGACAAAATGTTTGGAAATTATGAGTGTGAAGATAAGGAAGAAGGCGTGAAAAAGCGTTTCCGTAGCGGAAAAGACCTGTTTGCCAGCCAGCCAGCCCGGGTCGGGTTCGCGGCTGCCGTTGCGGTTCATGTATTCGGAAGGCCGGGTCTTTATCGCGAAGATCGGGAAGAAAGGTGGAAAGCGATCAGAGAAAATGCTGAAAATTTGTTGGACTTATTACAGGAGGGGAATAGCGCAGATATCGGAGACTTTCTGGATTTTACCACCCTGAATGAAGCGATTTCCCGGAGCTCCGGAAAAGTCGGGGATTTTGAAAGAAAGTTCTTTTCAGAGGCGTTTAAAGTTCTGATTGAAGAGGAATTCGATATCGACGACATGAGACCTTGCTGGAGGGCTTACTGATTTATGGCGAGATATATGATCGAAGCGAACGAGCATGTTTTTTCCAAATTGGTCGAGTTTGTCGAAGAGAGAGATGTCATTGTTGAACAACCTGATGCTATTCGTTATATCAGGACAGATGGTGAAGATAAGAAGTGGCTTCAAAAATTGAAAGCGCTTGACAAGGACAGGTATCCTTATCCCATTCTGCCTATGTTAAAAGTCTCATCCATAGAATTTGATGGAAAAGAATATTTTGTAATTATCGGATGGGAAACTTCCATGAACTTTATCGAGATTTTAAACCAAGTTCCCTTGAACGCCGGACTTGTCACAGCTTTGCTTTCTGACTTGGACATTCCTGTTCGCCAAGGGAGTGATCCTCCTTATTTTTCCTTTACCAATGCCTGCTCAATATCCTCAATCAGATCTTCCGTGGCTTCGATGCCCACCGACAAACGAATCAGTGTATCGGAGATTCCCAGCGTCTGCCGGTCTTCAGGAGACATGCCGGCATGAGATGTTGTGACGGGCCGGGTAATGAGCGTTTCAACCCCTCCGAGGCTGGGCGCGATGATTGGCAGGTTCATGCTCCGAATAAACCGGTCAGCCGTTTCCACATCGCCTTTTAACTCAAAACTGAGCATCCCTCCGAAGCCTTCAAACAACTCACGCGCACGCGTATACCCGGGCTGACCTTCAAGACCCGGATAATTCACTTTTTCAACTGCCGGATGCTTATGAAGGTATTCTGATATCCTGAGCGCGCTTTCATTCTGATATCTCATCCGCACTGCCAGCGTCTTGATTCCGCGGTGAAGCAGAAAACAGGCGTGAGGATCAAGGGACCCGCCGAGGTGGTTGAGCTTGTGGATGATCTTTTCCATCAGGTCCGCCCGTCCGATAACGGCCCCCGCCACAATGTCCGAATGGCCGTTCAGATATTTGCTGCAACTATGAAGCGAAAGATCAAAGCCATGTTCAGAAGGGCGGAAATTGATCGGGCTGGCAAAGGTGTTGTCGATCATGGAGATGAGGCCGTTCGCTTTGGCAAACTCGGCCACCGCTCTGAGGTCGGCCACCTGCATTAGGGGATTGGTGATCGTTTCCATGTAGATCATCTTGGTTTCGGGCCGTAATTTCCCGGTCCAGGAATCCGGAGCGTCGCCGTCAACAAAGTCGTGAGAGATGCCCAGTGCGGTCAGGTCTTTGGTGATGAACTCGTGTGTCCCTCCGTAGAGACAATCCTGGGTCAGAAGATGGTCCCCGGGCGTGAGAAAGGTCAGAATCGCTGTCGTAATCGCAGCCATGCCGCTGGCTGTCACGACCGCCGCCTCAGCATTTTCCAACGCAGCCAGCTTCTGATGAAGGGCGATATGGTTCGGCGTGTTGTTCAGACGAATATATCTGATATCGTCATAACTGCTCTGTCCCGCATATTCAAAAGTGGAAGACTGAAAAATTGGCATACTGACCGCGCCGTTGATGAGCGGCTCAGGTTCTCCGGCATGGATCAGTCTGGTTTCGATGTGCTTATAATGTTTGGCCATAACGGGTTTTCCTTTATTATGTTTCTGGTTCTGGGACTTACTCTTACTCTTGCTCTTGCTCTTGCTCTTTATCTTTATCTTTATCTTTATCTTTATCTTAATCAGACGGACACGGGCGAGATAAAGAGAAAGAAAAGAGCAAGAGCAAGATAAAGAGCAAGAGCAAGATAAAGATAAAGAGCAAGATAAAGAGCAAGATAAAGATAAAGATAAAGAGCAAGATAAAGAGCAAGTTCATTCAGAGTCGGTTTCATTTTAAGACCTTGTTACGTCCGCCTGATTTTGCCCGATAGAGTGCTTCATCAGCACGTTTAATGAGATTGTCAATTGATTCGTCGTTTCTGAACTGAGCCACGCCCGCACTGATTGTTAGCTGTCTGCCATGCGGAAACGAGTGGTTTTCAATGATAAAACGCAATCGTTCTGCCAAATCCAGCGATTTGTCAGCCGATGTCACAGGAAGTAAGAGAATAAATTCTTCTCCTCCCCATCGGAATGCCCAGTCGGTAATCCGAATCCGGGATTTCAGAACAGAAGAAATTTCTATGAGTACCTGATCTCCGACATCATGCCCATAGGTATCATTGATTTTCTTAAAGTGATCAATATCAATAAAAACTATGGAAAACGGAATATTATAACGAGTGGCCCTTTCCTTTTCTATTTTTATCATTTCATCGAATTTTCGCCTGTTATGGAGACCTGTCAGTCTGTCCGTATAAATCGCTATTAACAATTGTTTCTGAAGCCGTTCCATATAGAGATATGAAAGGCTGAGCTCACGGCTTTTTTGTAAGATGCTTTTATTTTCCTCATAAGGAATTTTCCCTCTTTCAATTAGCAAAAATTTTCTTTTCCCGATATTTATGGCAGATGCCTCGAGCGGGCATTCAGTCATATGGGAATCATTTTCAATCCATAAGCCTGAGTTCAGACGTCCGTCCGCTTCAGACAGCCAGAAAGGGGTGGCATCAATGAGAAAATTTTCAATAAAAGGGCAAAATTTTTTCACCATGTTTTTTTCAGCATCGTAGAATTCTGGAAAAATACGCTGATACCAGGAAGGAATATGACCGAGTATATGGAAACAATCCTCATCTGTGCGCTCCGTAAGCACGATATCCAATGCTTTTATAATCTCATTCAGATTAATTTTTTCCGATTCCGACATATTGTATTATCTCTGTTATTTGTTTATAGCCCTATGTTGACAGATCAGGTCGGGTAGCCGGGAGCTATTGTAATGTAGGCAACAACCTATCACCACCGACCAGAAAACCATCCCACAGACAAACAACTATGTTATCACAAAAGAAATTTTTGTCAATAGAAAACAAAAAAAATATTTATTAAGATTATGTCTGATTTCTGATTTCTGAGTACAGGACAAAAATGGATTCCAGGTCGGAAATGCCGGGAATCCCCTTCGACAGGCTCAGGGAACGATTCCCGGCATTTCCGCCCGGAATGACAGCGTGCGGTTTTCAGGCATCCGGAGTTTTTTGTCCTGTACACCGGTCTGATTTTTTTTTTACATATCTGTGTCACAGGACAGCATCTGTCTTTATCATATTGTCCGAAATCCGAACAGCATGATCCGAGTACAGGACAAAAATGGATTCCGGGTCGGAAATGCCGGGAATCCTGCCGATTCCCGGCATTTCCGCCCGGAATGACAGCGTGCGGTTTTCAGGCATCCGGAGTTTTTTGTCCTGTACACCGGTCTGATTTTTTTTTACATATCTGTGTCACAGGACAGCATCTGTCTTTATCATATTGTCCGAAATCCGAACAGCATAATCCGAGTACAGGACAAAAATGGATTCCGGGTCGGAAATGCCGGGAATCCTGCCGATTCCCGGCATTTCCGCCCGGAATGACAGCGTGCGGTCTTCAGGCATCCGGATTTTTTTGTCCTGTACACCGGTCTGATTTTTTTTACATATCTGTGTCACAGGACAGCATCTGTCTTTATCATATTGTCCGAAATCCGAACAGCATGATCCGAGTACAGGACAAAAATGGATTCCGGGTCGGAAATGCCGGGAATCCTGCCGATTCCCGGCATTTCCGCCCGGAATGACAGCGTGCGGTTTTCAGGCATCCGGAGTTTTTTGTCCTGTACACCGGTCTG
>JAUCGI010000261.1 GCA_030378035.1 Desulfobacterales bacterium HSG2 | reverse complement strand
TCCCCCTTGATCTTCAGCTTCATGGCCAGCAACATCCCCATCCCGCGCACATCCTCGATGATATCATGCCGCTCTTTCAGCCATGAAAGCCTTTCCGTAAAATACACTCCGAGATCCCGGGAATGCTCGATGATCTTCTCCTCAGAGAGCGTTTTGAGGACTTCGAGAGAAGCCGCGGTGATAACCGGCGTACCTCCGAAAGTTGACCCGTGCGACCCCGGGCCGAAGGAGCTGACAACATGCTCTTTCGCCAGCATGGCACCGATGGGCAGTCCGTTGGCAAGGGCTTTTGCAAGTGTCATAATATCCGGTTCAACACCGAAATGCTCATATGCGAAAAGCTTTCCTGTGCGGCCGATGCCTGTCTGAACCTCGTCAAAGATAATCAGGATGCCGGTTTCATCACAAATCTCTCTGACCTTTTTCAGATATTCGGGATCAGGACAGCGCACCCCGCCCTCCCCCTGGATCGGCTCCAGCAAGATGCCGCATGTTGACGGCCCGATGGCCCCGCGCAATGCATCCGCGTCATTAAATGGCACAAAGTCAAACCCGGCCAGCACCGGATCAAACCCTTTCTTGATCTTATCCTGACCCGTGGCGGAGAGGGTGGCCATGGTCCGCCCGTGAAAGGATTTTTCCATGGTGATGATTTTGTATCGCTCATTCTCCCCCTTGTCTCTGAAATACTTCCGGGTAAGCTTTATTGCCGCCTCATTTGCCTCAGCCCCGCTGTTGCAGAAAAACACCCGGTCCGCGAAGCTGTGTTCAACAAGCCATGATGCGAGCTTCGTCTGGGGAATGGTGTAATAAAGGTTTGACACATGGAAAAGCGTTTCCGCCTGGGCTGAAAGGGCCGCGACAACCCTCGGATGCGCATGCCCGAGGTTGCAGACCGCAATTCCCGAAACAAAATCGGTGTAAGCACGGCCTGCCGTATCCCAAAGCGTACATCCCTTCCCTTTTTCAAAAACAACAGGCGGTCTTTTGTAAGTTGCCGCGATGACCTTATCCGCCTTATCTGTGATTTCTTTGCTCATGTTGTCACTTCCGTTCCGATACCCTTGTCTGTGAAAAGTTCCAGCAGCAGGGCATGGCGTTTTTTACCGTTGATAATATGCGCTTTCCTAACGCCCTCATTTAAAGCGTCCAGGGCGCACTCTATTTTGGGAATCATTCCGCCGGAGATAGCGTTTGCTTCAATCATCTGCCTGATGGTCTTCGCGTCAATGGAGGATATCAGGGAATCTGAGGGATCCAGAACGCCGTCCACATCCGTGAGAAGAATCAGCCGCTCCGCGGAAAGGGACATGGCGATCCAACTGGCCACCAGATCGGCATTGATGTTGTATGTCTCACCCGATTCTCCGACACCCACAGGCGCGATCACAGGGATAAAACCGTTCTCCGCCAGGGTGTGAATGATCTCCGAATTGACATGTCTGACCTCTCCCACCAGCCCGGGATCAATGATTTCAGGCGGTTTGTTCTCATCTTCCTGGTGGGTGATCCTGAGCTTTCTGGCAAGGATAAGCCCTCCGTCTTTGCCAGTGAGCCCCACGGCTTTGCCTCCCTGCTGATTGATCTGGTTCACAATGGCTTTGTTCACCTTGCCCCCGAGAACCATCTCCACCACATCCATTGTCGGCGCGTCTGTCAGGCGCATGCCTCTCACAAATTTGGAAGTGATGCCCATTCGTTCCAGAACCAGATTAATCTGCGGGCCGCCTCCGTGGACAATCACCGGGTTCAGCCCGATCAGTTTCAGCAGGGTGATGTCACGGGCAAAATCCTCTTTCAACTGCTCATCCACCATGGCATGTCCGCCGTATTTAATCACGATGGTCATGCCATAAAAACGACGGATGTAGGGGAGGGCTTCTATGAGTATGTCTGCGATATTTGTCATTATAGTGGTCCGTTGTCGGTGGTCAGTTGTCGGTGGTCAGTTGTCGGTGGTCAGTTGTCGGTGGTCAGTTGTCGGTTAACAACGGACAACGGACAACGGACAACCCACCGACTTAGAGAATGTATCTGCTGAGGTCTTCGTCACTCTTAATGTCTTTTAGCTTGCCTTCCACATATTTCCCGTCGATCACAACCTTTTTCTCATTCATATCCGGCGCGTCAAAAAGAATGTCTTCAAGCAGGCATTCCATGAGGGTGTGGAGTCTTCTTGCTCCGATGTTTTCGGTCAGATTGTTCACCTCTTCCGCAATGCTTGCGATCTTCTGAACCGCGTCATCTTCAAAGACCACCTCAATACCTTCGGTCCTTAAAAGCGCCATATATTGAAGGAGCAGGGCATTTTTCGGTTCGGTCAGTATCCTGACAAACTCTTTCTTCCCGAGGGAATCGAGTTCCACCCGGATGGGAAAACGGCCCTGGAGTTCCGGAATCAGATCCGACGGTTTGATGGTGTGAAACGCGCCCGATGCAATAAAAAGAACATGATCTGTCTTCACCGGTCCGTATTTGGTTGTAACAGTGGAGCCTTCAACGATCGGCAGAAGATCCCTCTGAACACCTTCCCTGGAGACGTCAGGGCCATGCCCGTTGCCCCCCGCGATCTTGTCAATTTCATCCAGAAAAATGATCCCGGACTGTTCAACCTTATCGATTGCAAAGGAGATCACCTTATCCATATCCACAAGATTCTGGGCTTCCTCCTGGGCCATGATATCCATGGCTTCCGAGACTTTCACCTTCCGTCTCTTTGTGTTTCTGGGGATAAGGTTGCTGAACATGTCTTTGAAATTGATGCCCATCTCCTCCATGCCGACATTGGAAAAAATTTCCACCATCGGCATGCTCCGCTCCGAAACGTCAAGATCCACATATCGCTCATCAAGTTTTCCCTTGCGAAGCATATCGCGAAGCTTCTCTCTTGTGGAAGAGGATTTATCCTCTTCCACTATGATTTCAAAGTGCGGGTCAGATAAATCTTCGCTCTGGGCATGCACCTTCGGCTTCGGGAGCAGAAGATCAAGCATTCGCTCTTCCGCGATATGCGTTGCTTTCTCCTGTACGATCTCCTGCTCTCTTGATTTGAGCGTATTCACTGTCAGTTCCAGGAGATCCCTCACCATGGATTCCACATCCCGGCCCACATATCCGACTTCGGTAAATTTGGATGCCTCGACCTTGATAAACGGGGAATCCGTTAATTTGGACAATCGCCTTGAGATTTCGGTTTTTCCCACTCCTGTAGGGCCGATAAGGATGATATTTTTCGGCGCGATTTCATCACGAAGATCCTCAGACACCTGCTGTCTGCGCCATCGGTTTCTCAAAGCAATGGCAACAGACCGCTTTGCCTTGTCCTGGCCAATGATATATTTGTCAAGTTCCTTAACAATTTCTGATGGTTTCAGGTCACTCATAATCTAATTGAAGACTGAAGACTGAAGATTGAAGATCGGAGATTGATTCTGCGAATTAAGGGTTAAATGAATCTTTTAAAATCAGCTTCATTATGATTCGGCTTCACACAGATTTATAATTCCAAATTCCCAAATTCCCCGATCGGCAATCGGCAATCGGCAATCTCTCACTCCCCCAATTCTTCTATGGTTAACGCATTATTTGTATAGATGCATATGGAAGCTGCGATTGTCATCGCTTCTTCCACAATAGCCCTTGCATCCAGTTCCGAATGTTTCATCAGAGCTTCTGCGGCTGCCTGCGCGCCGACTCCCCCTGACCCGATGCCGATGATCCCTCCATCAGGCTCGATGACATCTCCGCTTCCCGAAATGAGGAAAATCCGGGAGCCATCTGCCGCGATCATAACGGCTTCAAGGCGTCTCAGGTATTTGTCGGTCCGCCAGTCCTTGGCCAGTTCAACCGCAGAACGCTCAAGATTCCCGTTATAGCGATTCAGTTTTACGTCCAAACGCTCGGAAAGATTCATGGCGTCGGCAGTGACGCCGGCAAATCCGACGATGATCTTGTCATTGTAAATTTTTCTGACTTTTCTGGCATTGTGCTTTATGACTTTGTCATGCATGGTAACCTGACCGTCACCAGCGATCGCCAGTTTCCCGTTATGCCTTACAGCAAGTATTGTTGTTCCGTGAAAGTTCATATTGGTATTTGTGTTTTGTGTTTTGTGTTTTGTGTTTGGTTGTTTTGTGTTTGGTTGTTTTGTATTTTGTGTTTGGTTGTTTTGTATTTTGTTGTTTGTGTTTTGTGCCTAAACAACCAAACACAAAACACAAAATACCAAACACCAAACAACCAAACACCAAACAACCAAACACCAAACTAAAAT
>JAUCGI010000041.1 GCA_030378035.1 Desulfobacterales bacterium HSG2 | reverse complement strand
CTCTGCCGTTCCGATGCCCCGCTCCTCACAGAGCCGCACGGCGTCACCCGCAAATCCGCCCAGAGAGAGAAACGCCGGCAGGACTCTTTTTCCCGGAACACTCTCCGCATAAACTTCGAGCTTCTCAACAAAATCCTCGACAGCGCTTCTGCCAACCGGCTTCTTCCACTTCTTCACCTCGACCACGGCCACCCGGCCGCAGTCCGATTCCGCAACCACGTCCAATTCCATATTTTTCCCGTTCTCACGCTGGAGGGGCACCCGCTGACTGACACGGATGATATTCAGCCGGGCCGTGTCTCCCACCCCGGCAAAATAGTCCGACAGCGCAAACCGCTTTTTCGACCGGAACGCCGTGGCGAGCTGATATTCCGCAAACTTTCCGGTGAGATGGCTCAGCATTCCCCGGAGACGCTTCTTCTCCCTCTTCAGTTCCGTGATCTGCTCATGCGCCTCCTGCCTGAGATCGGGGGCAAAGCCTTCGATCTCCTCCTCAAACCGGTTTCTCAGGATCAGGTTGAGCGTGCCGTCCCGCAGGCCCCGGAACTGAATGTCGGAACTCCCCCATTCGATGACATCCGCCTCCACGAGGAGGATGAGTCTTTTCTTAATCTCATCAGGGCTGAGACCGATTTGCAGTTTGTTCTTAATATCCTTATGGGTCCAGTACCGCTCGGAATGTTTGCTGAGATGCAGAAGCATCTGCTTGGCATACCGGTCATTCACTTTTTTCAGGGTTAGCTGGATGTACTCGTTCCACGTCTTGGACATCCGGGAGCGGCGATCCGTGATTTCATAATTAAATGTTTCGATCACCCCTTTTTCCGTATCCAGCTTTCTCTCCCCGTATCTGCTCTGTATCACACAGGCGATGAAGAACGGATCGGACATGCAGAGCTGATTAATAAGGAATGCCGTCTCGTTTGTGACCGGTTCGTTGTAAACCCGGGCATATCCGTACACCGCATCCAGTCCTTTCTCCGGTGTGAGATAGGGCGTAATATGCCATTCGTCCAAGCGGCCGGCCTGGAGGTATTTTCCCGCGATCTCGAGCAGCCAACTGACATAAGAACCGGTTACCAGCATGGGGGCGATTTTCGATTCGACCACGGAATGAAAACTCCCGGGCATCGTCTCAATCACACCGGTCTGATAATGGGGATCGGGGTACACATACCCGGCGAGATTCTGAAACTCATCCAGCATCACCAGAATCCGCTGATCATACACGTCCGCCATGCGGTGAGGGGCGGAATAGGCGGTCTTCCACATCAGGTCGTGAAATCCCTCCTTTTTGTCATGAAGAATGGAATCCGCATCCTCGGCCAGGACATCGACAGAGTTGGCCAGACCGTATTCTCTGATTTTCTCCAGAGAAAGGGGTCGCCGGACCAGGCTCTCATCTCTTTCCAGAAAAGAGATATACTGCGAGGCAAACGCCCGGTAGTAATCCATGGCAAACATCGGATACCAGATTTTGTTTTCTCCGATGTCGAAATAAAACGGAATCACGTCCCCGTTGTCACTCCATAGGCGGTTGAACAGACGCTGCACAATGGCGGTCTTTCCGCTTTTGCGGCGGGCAAGGATCACTCTGGATATGGACAGTTTTTTCGGGATATTGGCGATCCATTTGTCCAGATCCTCAGACTCTTTTTCCCGGCCCACAAACAGTTCGGGATATCCGATCTTTTCCCGCAGGGGGTATTTCATTTTTTTCTCCTTTGTGTTGTCTCATTGTTTCCGCTCCGTGTGTTATGGCGTGAGCGGAGAGTCAGTTTACTTTTCATTACAGTTCCTTATTCTGGTTTCATTCCTCATCATTCCGCCCAAATTCCCAACAATTATTCCTCACCGTCCCGTCAACCGTCAACCGTCAACTGAGACCCATCAACCGCCCTGTTAATCAGACTGGCCTGATACCCCGCACCAAAGCCGTTGTCAATATTTACCACAGATACGCCTGACGCGCAACTGTTCAACATGCTGAGGAGCGCGGCAATGCCGCCGAAACTGGCTCCGTAGCCGATGCTGGTCGGCACGCCGATGACCGGACAGGCGACCAGTCCGCCCACAACGCTGGCGAGGGCCCCTTCCATGCCCGCAACAACGACAGAGACATTGGCCTCGAAAAGCGCATCGCAGGAATTGAGGAGCCGGTGAATTCCTGCCACTCCCACATCATAAATGCGGTTTACCTGATTTCCGAGGGTTTCTGCGGTGATCACTGCTTCTTCAGCTACCGGAATATCCGAAGTCCCCGCGCTCACGACAGCGATATTGCCGACTTTCACTTTTGGCTGAGGATTAATCACCACGATCCGGGCCAGTTCATGATACTCGCATTCGATCTTCGTTTCCCGGATTGCTTCAAATATCTCAGGGGCTGCCCGGGTGGCCAGTATGTTATGATGATGACCGGACATTCTTTTGACAATGCCCTGTATTTGCGGAATGCTCTTTCCCTCGCAGTAAATCACCTCGGGAACACCGGTTCTCATACACCGGTGATTATCAATCTTGGCATAGCCGATATCTTCAAAAGGGAGACGCTTTAGCTTTTGCATGGCGTCATATAAATTCATTTGGCCAGTTTGAACCTGCCTGAGCAGTTTTTTCAGATGTTCTGTGTCCATACTTTATTTTTTCTCTCCCGAAATTAAAGGAGCGCAAAGCAAAAATAACCTTGCGCTCCCTGTGAAGAATTATTCTGAAATTTCCTTCAGGATATATATCACTTCCTGAATGCCGATTTTCTTATCATCGTTTACGTCGGCATCATAACGAACCCCTTCCTGGATCATTCCTGTCATGGCTCTCAGGGTCAGTATCGCGTCACGCAGATCAACGGTCCGGCTCCCATCCGTATCACCGGGAATAGGATCGGAGAGTCCCTCGTCCCCGGACGGATCACTGCTCTCCTGGATCAGCGTGTTCTGGCCCCGGCCTCCGTCAAGAACATCGGGTCCGTCTCCGCCTTCCAGATAGTCATCGCCCCCGTATCCATATACCATATCTTTGGCACGAGATCCGTAAATCCGTTCCGCACTGTCGGTTCCGTGAATCTCGAAACCTGCTGTGTCTCCGTCTTCGATACCCTCGTGTTCAGCCCAACTGCCGATTTCGATGCTGATGCCCTGACCATCGGGAGACTCCTGTACCGCCGCATGATTCAGCGGAATGATCACAGCGTCGCCCCGGAAAGGCGAGCCTTCCAGCGCGACAACATAGCATCCTTCCGAATTTTTCGGATACTGTACGGAGAGACTGACCTTTATTTCCGCCACCATCTCAGGATCGGTCTGCGAAACCGCCCGGATTGTGAGGGGGGCAGTCTCACCGGCCGAGGAAGGCGGCGTGACGTTCAGACTCAGGTTCTTCTGTTCAAGCCCTCCGAGTTCCACGGAAGAGGGCAGTTCCCCGATGTCCCAGCCGGCGGAATCTTCGACACTCAGCGCATAAGTGTCTTTCTCAGGCCCGGCATTGACGAGTACCAGTTCGACAGTGATCCCGGCACCCGGTTGTCCGCTGACCTGCACAGGAGCGTTCAGCGAAGCTTTGTAAAGGATTCTGCCGGGGCCGGTTTCGATGCCTTTCTCAGCCTCTGCCACATCTTCTGCGGAAACGCCGTCTTCCAGCAGAAGACTGTCTGAGAAAATCCTCACCTCACCTCCGGCTTTGAAGACTTTCTTCCAGTTTTCTCTCAGATCAATTACGCCGTTATCCCCCACAGAAAGAGTAATATCATTGGCTGCCGAAACCGCTCCCTCGCTCAGACTGTTCAGATTCAGCACCCAGTCGTCGCCTCCGAAGATGAAGACATCTTTGGCTTCGATACGGGTATCCGGGCCTGCTGTGATTGATCCGGGCTCATAGTACAGTCCTTCTCCTGAGGTGGCCGAAGAGAGCACTCTGAGATCAGGTGCCAGCATGATCAGATCACCGCCCCGTCCCGGGCTGGAGCCGGCCACAGATGTTCCGCCGAAACACTGACACCGGCCGGTCCACCATCTGCCGTCCTCTTCCCATGTTCCCCAGATCAACTGGCAATCCTCGGAACTGCACCACACATAAGAATTGCCTCCCTGACCGCTGGAGGTATGGGCCGGACTTGTGGTTGTCAGCGAATTGCCAGCGTGAAGCGTCGTCTTGCCTCCTTCACCGCCGAAAACATCCACATTTCCGTATTCATAGGCATCGGGTTTTCCGTCCCATTCGGGCTGATGGGCGTTGGCCTCGCCGCCGTCACCTGCGGCAATGATTCCGTTTGCATGGGTAATCTTGTCCGCATATACTTCCACGGATCCCCCGTTTCCGCCTGTCAGATAGCCCGCGCCTCCGTGACCAGCCCGGACAGTGCCGGAGTTGTAAAATTCCATGCCTGCGTTCAGTCTGATGCTGCTTCCGTTTTCTCCGATGTCGCCCCGTGTTGCCGCGACTTGGGGCGTGGGATACTGCGGATCAAATATCGGGCTGTGAGAATGTCCGATGACTGAGCCTTCGTTGCGGATAAAGCCTCTTGTGTCGTCCGCCCGGATATGCAGTTGGCGGCCCGCCGAACTTTCCAGCGTGCCGTAATTGCAAAGTCCTCTCACTCCGATCAGGGCCGGAGCATCGTAAATTCTGTGCCCTTCATTAATCCGCACCACGTCATTCTGATCCGGCACGCCATTTGACCAGGTGGCCGGGACACCGTAAGAGCCGCTTTTCACAGATTCTGTGGTGGGATTATCGCAGGTTGCCGCAATGATATCCACTGTGATTATGGCGGATGCTGTGTTTGTTCCGTCTGATATCTGAACAGTCAGCGGGTAACTGGCGGCATCTTCGTAATCCAACTGGCTGCTGTCTCTGAGCGTGATTTCTCCTGTGCCGCTGTTCATCGCAAACAGATTGCCTGCGTTGCCTTCGGTGATGCTGTAGCTCAGGGGATCATTATCCTCATCATCCGCCTGCACCGTGCCGAGTGCCGTGCCGTTTGTAATGACTCCGGCGAATGAGAACGTCTGATCGCTCACCACAGGCGGCTCGTTCACGTCTCTGACGTTTACCGTGACTGCGGCGGAGATGCTGTTTTTGCCGTCCGACACCTGAACGACAAGCGCATAGGTGGCAGTCTCCTCATAATTCAGGCGGCTGCTGTCACGGACGCTGATTTTCCCTGTGCTGTCAATGGCAAAAATATTGTCCGTGTTACCCTGCGTTATGCCGAAGGTCAGCGGCGCGGATTCAGGATCGTCCGCAATCACCGTGCCGATGACCGTGCCGTCGGCACTGTTCTCATCAGCAGAGAAGGCATGATCTTCCGCGGAAGGGCTTTCATTCACATCACTGATGGTGACGGTAAGCTGGCTTTCATGGCTGAGACCGCCCTGATCCGAGGTACGGACACGAATATTGCAAACATGCTTTTCCTCGGTTTCATAGTCAAAAACATTCCCAGTTTTAAGGATATTCCCTTCGATGGTGAACAGCCCGTTATCTGTATCGCCTTCCCCGGAGATCAGCGTATAAGTATGCGTATTACCCGTATCCGGATCTCCGAAAGTGGTGAACACACCCACTTCTGTTCCGACCGGCGATTCCTCATCCACCCAGCGGTAGCTCAGGACAAGACTTGTCGGGGTCTCGTTCACATTGCCGATATTTATGGTGAATGTCTTAAAGCAGTACCCGCCGTGATTGTCGTTGCAGCGGACATAAATGCTGTAAGTGCTTTGGGCCTCATAATCGAAAGTTTGCTTTGTTTTGAGGGTGGTGCCCTCAATATAAAAGGAATTGTTATCGATGCCGGAGCTGCTGGTGACAAGATAGTATGTGTGAGTGTCGCCGGAATCAGGATCAGCAGCGGAAAACACGCCGACAGCAGTGCCGGAGGGCTGGTTTTCTGTCACAGCCGCATTGTTCAGCGTGATATCAGCAGGCGGATGATTATCCCCCGGAAGCGTTGTGGTTGTCGTTGTGGCTGACGGAACCGTCGTGGTTGTCGTTGTGGTTGACGGAATCGTGGTAGTTGTCGTAGTTGTAGGTATCTCCGTTGTAACGGTCCAGGTAATGCCAGCATCCGAACCCAGCATTTCGGACAAGCTGTCCTGAATGTCAGAGCCGTCAGCCCTCAGAGTCAGCGCATAATCACCGACCGTGCCAGTCAGTTCTTCAAGACCATCCAGCGTCCAGGTAATATCATCACTCGTGGAAAGATATCCCGAAACTGTGAGCAGGTTTTCCCCGCCGTCCCGGGTCAGGCTGAGGTCTGACAGGTCAAAGCCGCTTACCGCTTCGCTGAAAACAATGGTCACGGCGCTGACAGGCTCTGTTCTCGGATCAGGCGTGACTGGCGTGATCAAAGCTGTCAGAACGGTTCTGTCAATGATGCAGGATTGTCCTGAAAAATCGCCGTTACCCTCTCCTGATCCTCCTAATGGCTGATCGCCGCAGGAACTGATGACGGAATCGTCATCAGCAAAATTCAGTTGCAGGGTTCCCTCGCCTGTTCCGGTGTTCACTGATACGGTATAGATATGGCCGTTGCCGGATACGCCGGTAATTGCCGCACCGGTAACACTGGGGGATAGCTCAAAATCTCCTGCATCCGCTCCCGTGACATCCGTGCTGAACACCACTTCAAAATCAACGCTTGCGGCATCAGTGCGCTCGGGACCGACCCGGCTGACTGAGACAACATCAGGATTTTCAGGCAGCGTTCCGCAATCTTCGGCAGGTTCGGTAAACTCCCATGTTATACTCCCTGTCCAGTCCGTGTTATACATGATACTGCCGCAGGGATGATAGGCTGTGATTTCAAGATCTGAGATACTCCCCCATGCGGTCAGGAGAACACGATCATCTGACAACACAAAACCGGATTCTCCCAGTTTTTCAATATCTATTTCATCAAACAGGTGATATCTGAAATACATCTGCGCGGCTGCGTAGGCATCCTTGACAGCCCTGAATGCTTTTTCGTTATATCCTGAAGGAATATTAAAGAAGCATCCGGTCACGGTCGGATTGCCTCCATCACGGAATATGGGGCAAATGCTCCAATCCATGAGGATAACGCCGTCCAGCAAGGCAGCTTCGGTCACGCTGCTGTCTGCTGTCACAACATAATGAGTGGTATCTCCCGATGTGGGAACAACACCGCTGAGATAAGTCCTGTAGTAGTCCGAATTTCTGTCACTCAGGGTGGCCGAGGCGGTAAAATCATTGAATCCGCCGTAAATCTCCACACCGTCAGCTAATCGGAAACTTTCAGCAGGGTCGCCGTTATCCGTGGGATAGTAAGTTCCGTACCTCAGCCATATCTGATTGCCGCTTTTCAGGGGACGACTCAGAATGTGTCGCAGATCAGCCGTGTCATTCCACGCGCTTCCGGTTCCGTCCGCACCGGGTTCCGCATAATACACGGACACATCGGCAATGATGGTCAGCGTGGCTGCGGAAGAATCGCCGGTCACATAATCCGAACCTGCGGCAAGCGTCGCAATAACGGTTTCGCCCGGGTCAGTTTCATCGTCACTCAGAATGTTCAGGGTAATGACCGCTGTGGCAGCGCCCGGGGCAAAAACAATCGGATTGGCGCTCAGGTTGCTGTAGTCATCTCCTGTGGCCGTGCCAGTGAGGGCATAAGCCACGCTCAGAGGCTGGGTCAGGTCTCCTGTGCGGGTGAGGATGAATGTGCCGCTGACCGGCCCGGTTTCATCAGGCGCAGTTCCCGGAGCAACAGAGACAAAGGGCAGGGCCGAAGCATCCTCAACCGCGCCGATATCAATGACGCCGTTGACAATCCGGGTGATGCCTCGCTGATCCGTATCCGGGGCATCCGCATTGTCCCCCGCGTCAGTGGCGGGACTGCCGGGTAGCAGCGCATGGGTCTTTGTGGGGCCGCCGTTGTCTGCCAAATCTCCGAGTTTCGGATCGATGGCTGTAGCCTGTTCGACGGCTCCGGGGTTCGGCGTGGTGGTGTTGTTCGGGTCGCCGTACTGATCGCCTTGTGTATTGGTATGAAAATCCTGATTCCCCACATTGCCGATCAGGTTGTGTCCTCCCGAGTTGATCGCGACAGGAGAAATATCAGGAGAGTCTCCGCCGGTATTCCCGGCAATAATGGTATTTTTAATGATTCCCTCGGTGTCGGTCGTAGCGATTCCGCCGCCTGCCCGACCCGCGGTGTTGCCGGTAAGCGTACAGTTGATGATAGCGGCAAAGCTCCCGATAATGCCGCCGCCGTTGGAATTAAAACATCCCTCGGCAGCATTATGACTGAAGGTGCAGTTTGTCACGGTCGGATTGCTTTCGTCGTCAGTGTTTGCTATGCCGCCGCCGCCCGCACCGACAGTTCCGAGAGCCTTGTTGGTATCAAAAGTACAGTTTGTCACGATCGGACTGCTGCTGGCTCCATTGGACATTCCGCCGCCATAAGCATGTTCGCCGGAAACACGGTTGTTGTCAAAAGTGCAGTCAGTAACTGACGGGCTGCTGTTATTATTGGCCATTCCGCCGCCATACTCTTCCGCGGAATTTTCACTGAAAGTACAGCGAGTTATCACCGGAGAAGTAGTGAGGTTGAACATTCCGCCGCCGCGTGCCTCGGATGTGTTTTTACTAAAGAGACAGTCGGTTATTTCCGGGCTGCCTGACGAGATGAAGATTCCGCCGCCCGTTCCGCTATCCTCGTTATCTTCATCCTGCTGGACACTGTTTTCGATGAACTGACAGTTGGTGAGCGTCAGGCTGCTGCTGAGGTTGAAGATTCCGCCGCCATTTTTGGCAGTGTTCCTGGTAAAGCTGGTGTCGGAGATCGCGGGAGTTACCTCGTTGCTGTTGAAGATTCCTCCGCCTGAGGCTGTTCCGTTCTCGCTGATGACAGTGTTTTCGGTGAATTCGCACCCGGTCAGGGTGAGATTGCCGGAGAGGTTGTACATTCCCCCGCCAACGTCGCTACCGTCGCTGGTGACGCTGTTTCTTATGAATCTGCACCGAATGATTTCCGCACTGCCGTCGCTGTTGTACATTCCGCCGCCACCTCCGGAACCTTCAGGCGCGCCAGCATGAGCCATGTTGCTTTCAAACTGGGAGTCTGCAAGGGTCAGATTGCTGCTCTCACTGAACATTCCGCCGCCGCTGTATTCCGCGGTGTTGTTTGTGAAAACGCAGTCTGTCACACTCGGATCAGCGTTGGTATTAAAAATTCCGCCGCCGCTATATTCCGCGATGTTGTTCGTGAAAACGCAGTTGGTCACACGAGGCTCACCTCCGGAATTGAAGATTCCGCCCCCGTGTCCGCCATCCCCGTCATAAGTCACGGCAGCATTTCCGGTGAACTCGCAATCGCTCACGATGGGACTGCTGTTATTGTTATGCATTCCGCCCCCGGACATGGCAGCATTGTCGGTGAAGCTGCATCCGGTCACTGCGGGACTGCTGTTATGGTTGTAGATTCCTCCGAGCTGCCTGTTATTATTGAAAACGCAGTCGCTTATATCCGGGCTGCTGCTCAAATTCGCCACGCCTCCGAAATTGTTGTCAAACGTGCAGTTCGTAAGGTTCGGATCAGCATCCTGGTTATAAACACCGGTCCGGTTGAGGGTGAAGATGCAGTTTCTGACGGTGGGACTGCCTCCGTTGTTGAACATTCCGCTGCCGTTTCCGGCACCGCTACCCTCATCCGGATATCCTCCGGTGACAATGAAACCGTCCAAAACCGTGTCGGGGGTTATGGTGTTGTCTGTTGTGATCACTTCATAACTGTTGTCGATATTGTCATCTGGTATGCCAATATCGCCGGTCAGGAGAGTGACATGGGTTTCCGGGTCTCTGTCCGTGAGAACGGTTGACTCGGTGAATTCTGCAAAACCGCCGTAAATCTTCACACCGTTGAGAAGTTGGAAGGTTGCCGAGCGGTCGTCGTCAGTTGTGGGATGGTATGTTCCGGCTTTTACCCATATCTCATCTCCGCTGTTCAAAATGCCGTTTTTCAGGATGGCCTGCAATTCAGCCGTGTCATTCCATGCCCTGCCGGTTCCGGTTCCGCCGGATTCTGCGTAAAATACGGTCACGTCGTCACTGATGGTCAGGGTGGCTGAGGCAGAATCGCCGGTCACATAATCCGGTGAGTCGCCAATGGTGAGAATGATGGTCTCACCCGCCTCGACTTCGCTGTCATTTAAGATGTCAAGGGTAATCGCAACTGTGTCGGAACCTGCCGCAAAAGTGACGGGATTCTCGCTTGTATTGGTGTAATCCGCTCCGGTGGCCGTGCCAGTTAGGGTGTAACTCACACTCAGGGAAGAGCTTATGTCTCCCTTGCGGGTGAGAATGAATGTGCCGGAAACGGATCCGTTTTCATCCGGCATATCACCGGGCGCAACTGAAATCCGGGTCAGGGGGCGGAGCGAAGATTCATAAGCACCGATATCAATGATGTCATTGAGAATACGGGGTTCGCCTCTTTGATCCGTATCCGGGGCATCGGTGTTGTCGCCGGCATTTATGGCAAGACTGTCCGGCAACAGCGCATGAGTTTGTGTGGGGCCGCCGTTGTCCGCCAGCGGTTCGAGCCTCGGATCAATGGCTGTGGCGGATTCAACAGCTCCCGGATTTGGCGTGGTGGTATTGATCGGGTCGCCGTACTGGTCGCCTGTGGTGTTGGTGTCAAAAATGTAATTGCCGATGTTGCCGATGAGGTTGTGGCCCTCCGAAGCAACGGGTCCCTCGATGTCCGGATAATCTCCGCCGGTATTGCCTGAGATGATGGTGTTTTTAAGAACCAAAGCAGGGTAATAGTTGTCTTGGAATATCCCACCGCCCTCAAAGGCAGTGTTGTCGGTGAATGTACAGTTATACAACAACAGCTTAGGATCCCCGTCTCCGTCGTAATCCCCATACCGGTTGTATATTCCACCGCCAGACTCATCAGCAGTGTTATTACTAAAAGTACAGTTCGTCAGGTTGGCCCTGTCGCTGGTCACTATTCCGCCCCCGTTTTCAGCAGAATTATAGTTGAAAGTGCAGTTCATCAGGTCGGTGGACCAGCCTGTGTCGAACATTCCGCCACCAGCTCCGGCAGAGTTATAGGTGAAAATGCAGTTTGTCAGGTCTGCACCGCCCTCCATCCCACCGCCCCTGCTTTCGGCAGAGTTATGGCTGAAAATGCAGTTTGTAAGGGTTCCGAAGCCCCATAGTCCGCCACCCTGTCCAAAAAACTCATCAACGCCTGTAGCTGAGTTTTCCCTGAACGTACAGTTTGTTATTTGTAATTCTTCGTAGCCTCCATAGATGGCCCCGCCTATTCCTGCGGCGTTTCCGGTGAAGGCGCAGTTGTCCATTATCAAGGGAGTTCCCTCTCCATATCCGCCACCTCCGGAATGTATCCCGCCGCCTGCGGACTTACCGGGAACGGTATTATTGGTGAAGGTACAGCCGGATATTGTCAGAGTTCCGCCAGCACTATATATCCCTCCGCCACCAGCAGAAACTACATCATATTCATCATATTCACAATATTCACAGGCAAAGAGAGTATTATTACTACTGAAAACACAATCCGTTACATTTAATGTGCTATTCCAACTGTATATCCCGCCGCCAGAAAAATCGGTGTTTTTGGTGAAAGTGCAGCCGGATATTGTCAGGGTGCTGTCTTCTATGCGTATTCCGCCTCCTCCGTCGCTATCATAACCCGCATAAACCTTGTTACCACTGAAAATACAATCCGTTACATTTAATGTGGCATTTTGAGCGGATAGCCCGCGTCCATTATCACTAAAAGTGCATCCTGTTATAACAAGGTTTCCGCCCTCATTGAGCATTCCCCCACTATTTTTTGTAAAGGTGCAATTCTTCACCGTAGGGCTGCCGCCAACATTATACAGTCCTCCGCCCCCGACATAACCCCATTCACCACCAGAACCTCTGGTAACAGTAAACCCGTCCAGCAGGGTATCGGAAGTGATGGTGCTGTCTGCCGTTACGACATGAAAACTCCTCTGTTCCCACGAGAAATCATCCTCTGGTCCTATGCAGAATTCTCCGCTGAGGATGCTTTTATATTTTTCCGGGTCTCTGTCCACAAGCGTGGTTGAGGCTGTGAATTCTGAAAAACCGCCGTACATTTTCACGCCGTTAAGCAGATTGAAGGTTTTCAATCGCTCATTTTCATCATAATCTGGATAACCATTATCATGAAGAAACAATTTGTCAGTCGGCCGGTAAGTGCCAATTTTTACCCATATTTCATCCCCGCCCTTCAACATTTCGGATGTGAGGATGTCCCTCAGTTCAGCCGTGTCATTCCATGCCTTGCCAGTTCCGGTTCCGCCTGCTTCGGCATAAAATACTCTGAGATCATCAATGATGGTCAGTGTTGCCTCAGGAGTGGCGGCCACATAATCCGGAGAGCCGGCAACGGTAAGAATAATGGTTTCATTCGGGTCGGTTTGGCCGTCATTTGGGATACTGAGCGTAATCGTGGCAGTGTCCACACCCGAGGCAAACGTGATCGGATTGGCACTTGTGTTGGTATAATCGGTCCCTGCTGTGGCAGTGCCGCTCAGTGTATAATTTACACTTAAAGCAGAGTCGGTATTGCGGGTGCGGATAAGGGTGAACGTGCCGCTGACTTCTCCGTTTTCATAAGGCACTTCCCCCGGAGTAACAGAAATCAGAGGCAGATGAGAAGACGGAACAGACGTATCCGTGTCAGACTCGACAGCGCCGATATCAATGAGACTGTTAAAAATCCGGGACCTGCCCCGCTGATCCGTGGCAGGAGCATCTGTATTGTCACCTGCATCAATGGCAGGAGATCCGATTTGCAGGGTATGGGTTTTTGTAAGCCCGCCGTTGTCGTACAAAAGATCGAGTTTCGGATCAATAGCCGTGGGAGATTCCAGGGATCCCGTATTCGGCGTGGTGGTACTGTTGGGATCGCCATACTGGTCGCCAGAGTTGTTACTGCCAAACTCCTGATTGCCGACGCTGCCGATGATGTTATGTCCACCTGATATGATATTGCCCAGAACATCAGGATAATCTCCGCCGGAGTTATTGGCAATGATGGTATTTCTGACTGCCGGGCTGCTTTCAGAATTAGATATCCCCCCGCCCTCTTCAGCACTATTATTGCTGAAGGTGCAGTTGGCAATAGCCGGGTTGCCTTCATACTCGTTGAGCATCCCGCCGCCGCTGAGGGCAGTGTTTCCGCTGAAGGTGCAGTTGGTAATCGTCGGGCTGTTGGCTTCGTTGTACATCCCGCCGCCGTAGCCCATTCCGTTAACTTCATCGCCGGCAGTGTTTTCGCTGAAGGTGCAGTTGATAATAACCGGGTTGCAGTCATAACCGTTGAACATCCCGCCGCCTCCGTAGGCAGAATTTCCGCTGAAGGTGCAGTCGGTAATCGTCGGGCTGCTGTTTTCTGAATTTAATATCCCGCCGCCCCTTGCCTCGACGTTATTTTCACTGAAGATGCAGTTCATCAGCGTCGGACTGCTTCTAAAATTTGCCATTCCTCCGCCACCATTTTCATAATCCCATGCACAGACAGTGTTTTGGATGAATTTACAGTTGATCAATGTCGGGCTGCTGTCATGGTTTGAAATTCCCCCGCCGTTATAATCAGCAAGGTTATAGCTGAAAATACAGTTGCTAATCGTCAGGCTGCTTACATACTCGTTGAACATCCCCCCGCCTTGATAACCAGCAATATTTCCGCTGAAGGTGCAGTCACTGATGGTCAAGTTGGTTACATAAGCGTTGAACATCCCGCCTCCGCGTCCGCATCCGTGGCTAGCAATATTCCCGCTGAAGATGCAGTTCGTCAACGTCGGATTCCCTGCATTTGACATCCCGCCGCCGTACTCAGCAGTATTGTTGCTGAAAGTGCAGTTCGTCAATGTGGGACTGCCTCCGTTGGACATTCCTCCACCTTTGCTTTCATGACCGATGGCAGTGTTTTGGGTGAAGGTGCAGTTCGTCAACGTCGGGCTACCTCCATTGGCCATTCCTCCGCCGAAACCATAGCCGCCATCATAACCATCATCATAGCCGGCAGTGTTATTGCTGAAAGTGCAGTTCGTCAATGTCGGATTGCCATCAATATTGCACATCCCGCCGCCGTCGCTTCCAGCAGTGTTATTGCTGAAACTACAGTTCGTCAATGTGGGGCTGCCATTAGTATTGACCATCCCGCCGCCTCTGCCATAGCCATAATAGCCACTGCCTTCATCATACTCATAAATCATTGTAGCGTTATTACTGAAAGTGCAGTTCGTCAATATCGGACTGCCGCCATCATTAAACATCCCGCCACCGCCGTCTTCCCATTCACCGATGGCATTATTTCGGACAAAATTGCAGTTTCTGAGAGTCGGACTGCCGCCACCATTAAACATCCCGCCGCCCTTTCCGGGGGCGAGTTCATCATGCCAATACCGATCATCTTCCTCACTCCAGCGTTCTGCCTCAGAATATCCTCCGGTTATGGTGAGCCCGTCCAAAACAGCCGAGGCGGTTATGCTGCTGTCTGATGTGACAACATGAAAGCTGTTGTCCCTGTCAACATTTCTTGCTCCAATATCGCCGCTGAGGGCGGTAAAATGGGTTTCCGGGTCTCTATCAGCAAGGACGGTTGAGGCTGAAAATCCCGAAAAACCCCCGTAAATTTCCACACCATTGATCAGTTGGAAGCTTTTTGTGGGGTTGTTGTCGTCGGTAGGATAATATATCCCTGCTTTTACCCATACCTGATCGCCGCTGTTTAATGATCCGGATGCCAGAATCACCCGCAATTCAGCCGTGTTGTTCCATGCGGTTCCGTCTCCGGTTCCGCCTGGTTCCGCATAAAAAATTGCAGCATACACCGGGCTGGTAAAAGTTGTTGCCAAAGCCATAGCCAATACCATGAACGCACAAATCAGTTTTGAATAACGCATCATACAATCCTCCTTAATAATTACTCAGATTTTCGGTTAAAAACAAAATTTGACCACGAATCACACGAAAAAAAAGAATATGTTTCGTGTCTTTCGTAATTTCCCTATAAAAACAAAATGCCGAACTGTCCAGATTCCTCAGATACAAACGAAAATCAGTCCATCACACATCCCCCCTTTCTGCAATCCCATGTATCACCTTTCTGTCTGTTTAAACTTTGAAGTTTTTAAAACTTCAGGATTCTTTTTTAAATGCTACTATTTAGTACAGCAATAAGTATGCCAACAGCCTCAAAAAAGATGATTTTTTTTGCAATATTTACTAAATTCAACGCTTTAAAACTTTTTTGACATCTGGTTCAAAAAATGAACAAGCTTCAAAATTGTGTCATGACACAAATTGTCTGACACAAATTGTGTCATGAGACAACTTTATTTGAATCGATAAAACAAAAACTGTTTCGGCAGTATCCAAAGAAATTTTGGAGCGCTCTGATAAAAGGAAACTTGGCTTTTTACAAAACGGAAAAAGCCTGCCGGCCTGACGAATATTTCCTTTTGCTTTGTATGGACCGTGTGTCCCAACCTTTTATCTGCTTCTGATTATAACGCCTTTTGGGGAACTCCGTTTTCAGAGGCTCCAACCCTCTCATTCCGGGCGGAAATGATAAAAACTGGCAGGATTTATCATTTCCGACCCGGAATCCGCCCCGTTCCCGGAAGGCATTATAATCAGAAAAACGCTGATTACAACGCCTCCCGGAGAGCGAAAATGAACCCCTTAACCCTTAACCCTTCCCCCTTAACCCTTAAAACTTAGTTCCTGTTCTTCCTAAACCGAACCGCCACCGGCTCATACTCCGTCAGTATCTCTTTCAACCCGGCTGAAAGATACTTCCCGGTCAGGGTGGCCCCGCTGATGCCGTCAACAAAGTGGGGCTGTTTCTCTTCCGGGACCATCTCTTTCACCGCCCCTTTTGCCACGGAGACCGAGACAAATCCCCCTGACTGATCAACCATCTTCTTCCCCTCAAAATTTTTTCGGAACCATTCTTTTTCGATCTCTCCGCCGAGTCCCGGGGTTTCGGAATGCTTGTAAACCGAAAAGCCTGAAATGGTTGACCCGTCATTCTTCACGGCCAGGTAGCCGCAGATTTTTCCCCACAATCCCCGGGTTTCTATGGGAAGAATGTATGACTGAATCTCATCCGCTTTCATATGCAGATAGACTGGCAGGCTTTCAGCCACCCTTTCATCTTCCTGGATGATTTTTCCATCTGAATCGGTCCATACGCTTCTGATGTTAGCCGCATACAGTTTTTCAATATCCCGGGATGAATATTCCGCGTCCTCCTGTATCAGCCCCACGGATCTCAGGATATTTTTATGTTTGTCCAAGGAGATGTTCTCCTGCTGAAATCCCCTCAGCCCCGAGGATGCAGCGGTCAGAAGGATGCTGCATACCAGGCAGAGAACAATTATAAAGACATAAGATTTGGCATTATCAGACATTGGGAATCCTCCTCTTCAGTTTAAAAGTAATTACAATATGATCCAGCAACGGCGCAAAGACATTCATAAAAAGGATAACCATCATGACTCCCTCGGGATACGCCGGATTAAACACACGGATTAAAACGGTCAGCGCGCCGATGGCGAAACCGTAAATCCATCGGGCGGTTTCCATGCCCGGAGAAGAGACCGGATCAGTGGCCATATACACAATCCCGAAGGCGAATCCCCCCATGACAAGATGATAAAAAGGGTTTATCGAAAGCCAGGGATTTGAAGCGTCCGCAAAGAAATTCAGGAGATGCCCGGTGAGCAGAACGCCGAGCACGCCGCCGATAATGGTCCGATAGCTTGCAATGCCGACGGTAATCAGGATCACCGCGCCGAGGAGACATAAAAACGCGGATGTCCCGGCGATGCTGCCGGGATAATTCCCCATGAAAAGCGTCGAAAACGCATAGCCCCCTTTTGCCAGAAATATCTCTATCTTTTCTGATGTATCCGCAACACAGGCGAGCGCAAGGGGGGTCGCGCCGCTGAACGCGTCAACTGCCCGGGTTTTGACAGCACTGACAACGGTCCACACATCACCGGACATTTTTGCGGGATAGGCAAAAAAGATAAAAGCCCTCGCAGTCAGCGCGGGATTGAGGAAATTTCTCCCGGTTCCCCCAAAGACCTCCTTGCCGATGACCACGCCGAATGAAATGCCAACCGCGGCCTGCCACAAGGGAAGGGTCGGAGGAAGCGTCAGGGGAAACAGGAGTCCGGTGACAAAAAAGCCCTCACTGAGCGTGTGTCTCCGTACAACCGCAAAAAGTCCTTCCCAGAAAGACCCCACCGTATAAGAGACAATCACCAGGGGCAGCACAATATAAAGCCCCTTTGCAAAGACGCTGAAAAAATCAAGGGGAAGCCCGGACACAAGGCTTGACTGATATCCGGTGTTGTATATGCCGAAGAGAAACGGCGGCATCAGTGCAAGGATCACGAAACTCATGAACCGCTTGATATCCAGACTGTCGCGAACATGGGGGCCGGTCCGGGTGACATGATCCGGGATGAAAAAAAATGTTTCCGTAGCCTCAAAAATCGGGTGGAAACGCTCCAACCTTCCGCCTTTGTCAAAATGTTTCCGTTGGAAATCAAAAATATGTTTTATTATCTTCATAATCATAGACCTGTTCCTGGTTCTAACTTGAACTTAAACTTAAACTTAAACTTGAACTTGAACTTGACTTGAACTTGAACTTGCACTTGAACTTGCACTTGCACTTGCACTTGCACTTGCACTTGAACTTGCACTTGCACTTGAACTTGAACTTGAACGGATAGGTTCATGTGTCAGTTCACGTTCACGTTCACGTTTAAGTTCACGTTCACGTTTAAGTTCACGTTCACGTTTAAGTTCACGTTCACGTTTACACTTATAATCCGATGTCATATTTTGCCGGGAGACCACAAAAGGCGCTATAATCAGGCCTGTTCTTTATAATACGCTTCTTTTGCATCCCTGAGAATCGTGCAAATCTCAATTTTGGAGGGGCAGACATACGAACAGAGTCCGCATTCCGCACAATCGAGCAGACCATGCTCAAGGGCTTCTTCCACTTCATCCGCCAAAACAGATTTGAATGTAAACTGGGGCAGGATATCCACCGGGCATACCTGGGCGCAGGTTCCGCAGTTGACACATGCCCGCTCATCTCCGTGAAGGCCGCAGTTCATGGTCAGGGCAGATGGGTTGAATACCGACAAAAAAGCCCTGGAATAGCTCGGCTTGTCATAACCGGGCCTGACAAATCCGAAAGGCTCTTTTTCCTTGCCTTCGGGAATCAGGGTCAGGGAGGTTTCATAAAACCCCATATACGTCTCTTCTGACGCGGAATATCCCCTGAGAATTCCGCCGACCACATAGCGGGCATTACCGTTTTCGTTTTGGGCGAGATGCCTCAGCGGCACACCGAGCCGTGTGTGTATGTGCATTCTCTCCTTTGCCGAAGTTCCGGCAACAACGACCGTTCTGTCAACCGGATAGACCCCGCTTTTCAAAAACTGGGCCAAAACCAGGACATCCTGGCCGCTAATGTACCAGGAGCGATTTTCCGATGGCGATTTTTTGGTGTGGTAAAGCAACACTCCGGGATCGCCCGCGGGATACCCTCCTTTGTATGTATGGGTGACAAATTCCCCGAATCCGTTTAAAACAGACAAATTGTTTCGGGATGCACATACATGAACATTCTGCGCCAGTCTGCGTAAAACATGTATGCCATATCCGAACAAATCCTTTTCCTCTTTCAGATAAACCTCGGGTGCCGGCTGAAACGGCTCTCCCGAGTCCAGACTGACAAAAATTGCCGGGGGCTGTTCATCGGGACTGGCGATATCCCGAAACGGAAACGCCCTTATCAGGGGCCACAGTCCGCCCTCCAGGATGATTTTTACCAGTTCTTTCCGTTCAAGACGTTCCGGTCCCTTTTCAGATACCGAATCAAATTCTTTATAAGATTCAATTGGATCCAACTGTATCACAATCTCCTGGATCACCCGCCGCGGACCGAAACTGATCTGAACGATTTCTCCCCCGCCAGGTGACACAAACTTTATATCGGGATTCCGTTTATCCTCAAAAATCGCCGAACCGATTTTAACCCTGTCACCCTTTTCTTTCAGCAAACGGGGCTTTATAAACGGAATCTTTTCCGGCAGCGCAGCCACATAAGACGGTTTTTTCAATTCTTTCAGGTCAAGCGAAGGCTTGCCCTCAATATTCAAATCATATCCTTTTTTAATCCTGATGGAAATCATCTGCTGTCCCTTCAAATACTGTTATTGTATCCGTGCCCGTGAACGTGAACGTGCCCGTGAACGTGAACATGCCCGTGAACGTGAACGTGCCCGTGAACGTGAACGTGCCCGTGAACGTGAACGTGCCCGTGAACGTGAACGTGCCCGTGAACGTGAACGTAAACGTGAACATGCCCGTGCCTGTGAAGATGTCCGTGCTCGTTCACACAGCACATCCATGTATGTTCACGTTCACGTTCACGAGCACGAGCACGTTCACGTTCACGTTCACGTTCACGTTCATGTCTCACGTTCACGAGCACGAGCACGTTCACGTTCACGTTCACGAGCACGGGCAATAAATCCACCGAATTCATCACTCCGGCGGAAGTGACTCGGGATCGATATGTTCATATCTCTCTCTTCTGTGCAGGAATGTCTTGAGAGAGGCTGCATCTGCCTCATCGTCCTTGAGGGACAGGAACTCGTTCAATGCTTCCCAAACCTCTCTGGACCCTTTTTTACATATCCGGTTCACGTTGGCGTATTCCCGCTTCACCTGTCCGAGCGAAAATCGTCCCCCGGTTTCTTCCAGATAACCATAGGCGAGCTCCTGGACATTCTCCCAGCTATCCTGCCGGTTCTGATCTCCCAACGGCGTCAGATCGTCAATGTTTCTCAGAAGATTCCGGTGAAACGGCTTTGCAAAGAGTCTCTGCACAAGCGCCATCCAGAGAATCATAACGAGCAGAGCAACTGCGCCTCCGCCCACGAGGGACTGTTGAACAGCGTCCTCAATCTTGAACGCCGTTTGTATGTACTGACCCACCTGCTCCGGCACACTTTCGGTCAGCATCGCCAGAAACGCTCCGCCGCCGCACAGCAGGCTGATGAAGAATCCGATAAACGTATTCTTGACGCGGAATTTGCGGAACTCCAGGCGATAGCTGATCAGCGATTCGAGAAAATGGGACAGACGCTGCCCGTGGGTTTCGATGAAAGTGGCCAGATGATCCAGATGGTGGAGGGGCGCGTTTGATATGGCCTTTTTCAGTTCTTCACGCTGGTTGTCAAGATAGCGGAGATAACCGCTGTCTTTCTGCTGAAGACTGCCCCCCGCGTGCGGAGAGTACGACAGATAAATTACCGGGATATCTTTTCGTCCGGTCATGTGTGAGAGATTCCAGCAGAGCGTTCCGTAAACGCGCAGCAGGTCGTTGAGTGAGCCGCATTCGTCAATGCGGTTCAGCACAAAGAGAAGCCGGTCCTCAAAGGTGCGGCCCGGCAGCGTCTCTTTGATGCTGGTATGGAGCTCACGAACGGTTCCCGCTTTGTGGGGGTCGAAGAGGATCAGAATCAGGTCGGCCATCTGAGCGAGGTTGCCGACGACTTCCTGGTAATTGTAGCCGCGATCCCGCTCGGAGACGCTGTCATGCATACCGGGAGTGTCAATGATGGCAAGATGCTTCAGAAACGGGGAATTGACTTTCTTGAGGCGAAAGTGTGAAGCAAACCGCTCCCCGTGTTTTCTCAGCGATTCGAACGGATATTCGGGATCGTTGAGCAGGGACTTGCCGTCCCGTTCCTCTGTAACCTGGACAGGTATGTTTTCAGGCTCGGATTCGTCATAAGTGATCACCGTGAACGAATCGTCGGTGGGCGCCTGACCGCTGCTCTGGATGTGCGCCTGGAGCAATTCGTTGATGAATGTTGACTTGCCTGAAGAGTAATTTCCCAGCAGCAGCACCTGGGGCCGCCATTTGATGTTGGCTTCCAGCGGTGCCTCGCTGTAGCCGTAATGCCGGGCCACCGGTGTCAGGTGGCCTGCCACCATCTCTACGAGCTCCGCTTGGAGCGAATTGTAATAGTTTTCACGATACATGGAGATTCTCCTGTAGTAAAACCGCCAAAGTCAGAAACAAGATAAATGGCTCAGGAATGAAAGCTGAATAATATCTCTTTTATCATATCATTCCCCTTTTATTCCCTCTTTTATCATGTCATTCCTTTGGAAGCAGGAATTCGGATTCCTGCTTTTTTACAGCCTTTGAAATAATGTTTGTCAGGATACAATTTTGCTTCATCCTGCTCCCGGTTGCCTAACCATGGGCAGATAAGTTGAATTTGCGAACTACTGACAACAAAGACCTGCCCCGCGAAACGAACCCATCCTCTGTGAAAAGAAACAGAAGCTTTTCCTTTTAAAAACAGAACCTGCCTTATATAAACATGGGATGGACAAGTTTATTAAGACCTTCAATCCCTGATCATCATTTTGACCATGCAAAATCTGCATTCCGGGATGATAATTACAGACTGTGTATGGCAAAGTATAAAGAAATGATGCCTGTGTCAAGCCGGAAATAAAAACTGGCATTCCAAAACTTGATATTGGAGTTCCGTGTCCGTGAATGTGAACTTGCCCGTTCATATATGTAAACTTGCCTGTTCGCGTTCACAGAGGCTTAGTTTAAAAAGCTGTACAGGACAAAAATCTTCGGATGCCTGAAAACTGGCACTCTGTCATTCCCGGCATTTCCGAATCCACTTTTTATCCTGTACTCAGTTAAAAAAACTTTGAGTGTGACCAAAATCAAGCATTTTCAGAGCAGATCTTTTGAGGCTCAAATGCAGAGAACGCGGAGTTTCGCAGAGGGATTCTGCCTGTTTCCGTTCTCTGCGAGCTTCCGCGGCCTCCGCGTCTGAGGCTTCAAGGCATGAGTCTGTATTTTCACCTGTGCGTATGTCGGCAGCGAGGCTCTGTTTTCATTTCGGTTACACTCAAAAACTTTTCAGACTGCCGTCAAAAACTTTTAATTCTGCTGACAATATGTTTCCGTTTATGGACAGACTTTCAAAGTTTTAAAAACTTTGGAAGGGATAAGTTTTAAAAACCTTGGAAGTCTGAATGTATTTCACTCTGAAGCAGGAGTGATAGCGATCCGTTTTTTTTGGATAACATTATTTCAACTTCTGCTTATGGTGCTATGTGGTTGGAATTTGCAACTTTTCAGAAAAACGGTCTTTTATATGTTGAAAGTTGTCAGTACACCTAAAAGTTTGATGACGTTAACCGATATATTCAGCTTTGTCAAGAAATAAAACCGGGACTGAAATCCGAACGGAAAGAATCGGGTTTCGCTGATCTCCGGTGAGTTTTTCAGGTTACAACACAGTTGATCAGTGAACAGAAACCCGATTTGTTTTTTACAGAGTTCCCTCAGCGCGGGAATACCATCCGTCTTTACCGCTACAAAGTAAAATACTTTTACCAAACGAAGATATTGACTTTCTGACCGATTTCAGACTGATTTGTTTCGCTGCACCCTGATCTTGAACTTGCCAAAACACGCTGTGAATGGCAGCATGGGACGGCGGGTCAGCCTGTTGGTTTAATATGAAATACATTGATACAGAATTATACAGATGTCAGCCATTATTTTATTGTTGCATTGCAACAAAAAGTCCGGAAGGTTTGGTCTGTATATTTGAAAAATGAAAATGGATTCCGGGTCAGAACGGCAGGGCCGGCTTGCGCTCTGACCAAGGCGTGCTCTTCCATCCAAGGCGTGTTCCAAAGGCCCCTGCCGTTCTGCCCGAAATGACAGCGTGTTTTGGTAAAAGTATTTTGAAAGTTGAAGGATGCCAATTTATCAAACTGGTATCCAGGTAAACGGTGAGGTTCGGTTAGGATCTTTGGAATAAACCCAGGGAACCCGAAGATGAGCGGCCGCTGCCAGTTGTACTTTGTCTCCGGAAATGAATCTGACATCGTACTTTCTTGAACGGTTTATAAAACAGGCGACCGTCAGAATCTGATGATCGGTCATATTGGCAACAACAGTAATCTTGCCACTAGGCAACCTGCAAAGGTTGGCAGGCATGGAACACTGATGTGCCATAAAGCTGACATTTCAAAAGACGGCAAAAACGGATAGAAGCGTCTTCCGTGGATATATTGGACCGACGCGCTTTTCTTTCGATGCGTATAGAGGACCGCGACAAGACGACAATGTTTGCTGATTTTCTCCCTTATTTGCTCGGAAGTATAACCCGGGTTGCGTTCCCTCCATATTTCAGGATGATAGTGACTTGTAATTTCAGCCCATGTAACAGGATGATAGAAATATTGTCCGTCCGGTTCTAAAATTCCAAGCAAATCTCCATGGTGCGGGTATGCTCAATCGCAAAATCAAGCAGATCGCTAGTATCAAAAATATACACGGGATGGTCCTTATTCAATTTCATAGGTATCAAAATCCTCCGGTTCCATATCCCTGAAAGCAATCAATGCCTGTTGCGCGCTCTGCTTTTCAAAAAGTTCACGGATGCGCTCAAATTGCTCCTCATACTGTCTGAGGAGATTCGGGAGCAGTTCCTGCTCCGAAGCCAACTGATCTTTGGAGAGATATGCTGTGGGATGAACAAAAGGCTCCTTGCGCTGCTGTTGCAAGAATCTGTCCGGCAATTCCCGGCCCGTCAGATAAATGATCGGCAACAGAAGTCCGAAGGGATGGGTTTCCCGAAGCCATTCACATAAATCGTACCCCTTCTGATCCTGCTCGCCAATATCCTCGAAATCATGATCCAGCAGAACAACCATTGGTTCCTCAGTTCCTTCAAGTCCCTCACGGGCATCTTTTAAAGAATAAAAGACTTCAACCTCGTGTTCTCTTCTGGTTAATGATCTCCTCAGTCTTTCTGCCAAGGATTCCTCATCATCTATAACAATTACCTTCATTATAATACCTCCTTTCAACAAAGTTTAAGATTGTTACAAAAATTCTGATTATAACGCTTTTAGGGGCTGCTCTTTACCTGAAATCAGACCCGCACTTACACTTGCACTTGCACTTGCACTTAAACTTAAAACTTAAACTTAAACTTGCACCCAGCCTGAACGTGCTCCGGTGCAAGTTTAAGTGCAAGTGCAAGGAGCCTTCCCTAAATCCGTTATAATCAGCAAAAATTTTTTAAAATCTCAGGATTTGATCGGCGGAAGAGCAGCCGGAAACTGAAGCCAAAACTCAGCACCCGGGTTGACGTCTTCCAGCATACCGAGCTTTCCGTTGTAAGATTCAGCTACGGATTGTACCAGACTGAGGCCCAGCCCAAGTCCTCTTCCCCCCCTCTTTGTTGTAAAGCCGCGCTTGAAGATTTTTTCCCTGATCTCAGGCGGAATCCCCGGCCCTTTGTCTCTGACATAAATGATAACCGAACCATTGGGAAATATTTGCGAATCCTCAGACGGTTTGTAAATTCCCCTTATGATGACATGACGCCGGTCAGGCGGAATCGAAGGATCATTACTCGCTTCTATGGCGTTATGAACCAAATTTCTGATCGCTATTCGGAACAGAAAAGGATCGCCTCTGACATACAGGGCGCGGTTAAATTTGTTATCATCCGAAATTTGAATATCCAGCTTCACCTTTGCCTTGTCAGCACGTCGTCTGAGAACATTCTCCACCTCATCGGCAATATCACGGACCCGAATTGTTTCCTCTGAACTGCTTCTCTGAGTCAGTGCTTTGTAAGCCCCTATTCTTTCACCCAAATCCTGCACAGCCAAACGCAGACTGCTTAACGATTGTCGGACACCTTCCATATCTCCTTCATTAAGACAGTATAATGCATCCGAAGTGTCTATGCCAATGGTGGCTACCGGCTGACTGAGTTCATGAATGACATCCTCAAAGAGCGTTGCCAGTTCTTTCCACTGCTCCGCATCTTGAGATCTGGGTAAGCATTTATCATCTTCAAAATATTTTACAGATGTGTACCAATCAGCATTAGGAAACAATGGGATCAGTTTTTCGAGAATATCCGACTTGAGATAGCCAATATCAGGGACGTATGAGTGTTTGAGACATTCAAACATATCCCGTTGCAACTTTTTATGTTTTTTTACAATTCCTTCAAGGACAAGGCGACACCCTGTCTCATCACCGAAATGCGACTCTGCAATGGCTAGCGCATACCAAAGAGATGGACCTGTCAGTTTTGCAATATCCACTATTTCCCAAGTAGGGTATGTATCCCTTTCGAGACAGCCTGCTTCTACAATATTGCAAGCAAGTTCGCAGTACCACCAATTGGGCAGACCTGTTGATCTATAGCCTTTTGGAAAGAACTTCTGCAAATCTGATTTAGCCTTCCAGTCACCTTTGGCAAATTCAACAGCAAAATATAAAGCATTAGTCAGTTCAAACTCGCTTAACCGGGTATTATGGCGATTCGTTTTTTTGGATGACATTATTTCAGGTTCTGCTTATGGCGTAACGCGGTTAACAGATAGCAAATATTTTATTAACATTTACATATAAAAGATGACTTTTATCAACAATACTAACAACCGTCACTTCTGAAAAGGCCGGACTGAAGGCTCCGGCATCTCCTCCGAGGAGGATAAGGTCTGCCACGGCAGTGTCAGGAGGCCTGTCACGTCGGCAGCACCGTGCCCGTGTCTTCTCTGATCACCGGCGATAGGGCCGCAGACCAGCGTTCATTCACCTCTCCGATCATGTTTTGTCCGGTCAATGTACAGATAATGAATCTGAGCGGAAACTGAGGGAGATGGAGTTTCAGCATCCGCCCGAACCCCTCCGGAAACCGGACATCAGAGGGCGCGGCATACCCCCGGCATGTTTTGCCGGACAAATAATGATGAATCTGAACCGCCGATTCTCGCCGATTTCGATATTTGATCTGCGAAATCCGAATAATCTGCGGTTCGGTTTCTATGATTGTAAAGTTAATGATCTTCCCTGACCACCAGTTCAGCAGCCTCCGCAAGTAACTTATTCCGCTCGTCTTTATCCTCAGAAATGGCAGACAGGCTTCTCAGCGCTCCCCTCAGCCTCTTATTAATCTCCAGGTCATCCGGCTTGATTATGACTGATGCTCTCAGTCTCTCAACCGCTTCTCTCAGCAACTTTTCTTCTTTGGAAAACTCTGAACAGTATGCCAGACTCAGCCCCAAATATTCACTGGCACGTTGATCGTTCGGACTAAGTTCAAGAGCTTTCCTTAATTTGCAGACTGCCTCTTCAGTTATCGCCTGTTTTTCTTTTTCTTCTGAAAGGATGCTGCATGCAAACTGATATAAGGTTGTTCCAAAGTCATAATAGAAATCATATTGAGAAATATCCTGGGGCTCACAGTTCTGATTTAACAAGCTGTCGGCTTCTTTGTAAAACGCCATCACATCCTCATAACTTCCATGCAAGAAAGCCAATTTTGCTGTACGATAATACAGGCCGGCTGAAATGGTTCCATTCTTTTCACACAGTTTTATCAATTCTTTCAATGAATCCAGGGCTTCCTTATATTTTCCTGTCAGAAGATAATTTTCAGATTCCTTTTCTTTCTCAGAAATCTCTTTTTCCAGCTTTGTGTAGGGTGCTGTCATCAGGTCATATAGTTTCCGGTAGCTTGCAATTAGGGAACCGGATTGCTCATCATTCCAGTCCCGATCTTTGACCAAAAGCCTTTCTTCAAGGGAGAGGAGAGGGACATAATGAAGCGTGATATCCGTATGTCCAAGGACATCTCCCGCCTTTTTCACTCTTTCATCTGTCAGGTCCCGTTCTTCATCAGAAGGTATATGTGAGAGGACGGTGATGATTTCGACAGGTTCCAGATAGTCCTCTTTCTTTCTGCGTTCAGAATGAGTGTTGATGGTCTCCATCACCGCCCTGCATCCGTTCAGGTTCTGATCGTTAAGTCCGCTCAGAACCACAACTCTGTCCGGAATCAGAATTGTGCATATTCCCCCGATGTCAGTCAGTCCGGTTCGCGAATCAACAAGCACCAGGTCGGGATTTTCAAACTGATATGCAATGGTTTCCCTGAATCTCAGAAAGAACTCTCTGCCGCCCTCCTTTTCATAAAATTTCTCCCAGTCAAATGCTTGGAGTTTGCTTCTGTAATTGGCATCTTCCTTTCCGGCCGGCACAATGTGGATTTCTCCTCCCTCTTTGAAATCATCTGTTTCCGACTTTGTTATCGGCTTTGTCGCGTAATAGTCGGGTATGGACGGCGTCAGTTGATGGTTGCGAAAAGATAAGATCAGTTCAAAGAGTCCTCCCTTTTTTTTGTCGTCAGACTTGTGCGTTCTGACAGGTTCCCGAAAGGGGATCAATGACGGAATGCCAGGGGCCTCCAAGTCAAAATCAATGATGACCACCCGTTTTCCCTCCAAGGCGGCTCCCCATGCCATATTACCCAGGGCCAGCGTTCGGCCGACACCTCCCTTGTAGGAATAGAAGGTGACGAATCGTGTGTTTCCGGTGTTGGTCATTTTTCAGTTCTTTCGCTCTTCTGCTCACATACGGGGCAGAGAAAGGTATGTTTTTTCATCTGTGATTCGATCAAACAATTCTGCCTCGTCAAAAGTCCGCAAGGTGTTCTGAAACCATTCGCACTGATCGCTGTAAAGAGACAGGGCGAGCAGTATCTTTTTCAGAGGCCTGAGGATGAGCTTATTTTTCTTTTGAATCAGTTTGAGGGAATAGTCATTGCAAACAACCTCGATCTCGCCAAGGCGTCTGACATGCTCCGGCAGTCTGGAAAACTCGGTTGGCAGCAAAATTTCCCCATCCCCTCTTTTGTCTGTAACAGCATTGTATTGGTATGTTCCTCCGCCCAAACGAGGGAGGGCCTCCCTGATAATTTGTTTCAGCAGATGTGATCCCGAACCTCCCTTCAAATGGATTTCGATCTTTTTGCCCGTGCTGTTCCCAGGGAGATTGTCAAGGTAGGTGTCAATCTGAGAAATATAGTTCATCAGTTCTTCAAGACTGTTGCCCTCGGTGGGAATGCTCACTTCAAAACATCCCTGGCTCAGAATAAACGGGATAAGCCCTTTTTCAATGATGGGCGTTATTTCCTCTGTCTTTCTGATTTCTTCAGGAGCAACCTCACCCGCTTCGGAAAATAGTATCTTTCTGAAATAATACTCACCACCCAGATACAATCCTTTAATATGATGAGGATGCATTTTGTTCAGGGGAAATTTTTCCAATTTGTTGCATAATCGGAGAAAAGATTCTTTGCCCGGCGTATCATAGTCAGCATACACTTTAAAATATATGGTGGTGTCATGCAGTTTCAATTTCACAGTCTTATCACCTCCGCTTTATCTTCAATGAACTGTACGGGCAGGACAATATCATGCAAATCATGCCACATCTTAAGCGAACGATCAAATCTGTCAACCGCCTTCCGCACATACTCACTATCAACTGATCTGACTTTTTTATATGAATACGGATTTCCTGCCAGCCTGTTTTATTCTCCGATTTACTGAAGGATACCTGTTTGTGAGCCAGTAAATAGCCTGCCCATAATCTGAACAGATAAATCATCAAGAAACTCAGACCCCGGATCCGTTCCTGTTACAAGAAGATGATCCCTTGCACGGGTACATGCCACATAAAGCAGATGTCGTTCTGTGTTATAAACCTCTTCCAAGTCTGTTTCATCTGCGGCTGTTTCTATCCTTTGCTCCAAGGGGATGACTTCATCATCACAGGCCATGACGACAACCGCTCGGAATTCGAGCCCCTTGGCAAGATGCATGGTGCTGACGGAGACATGATCTGTGCGGGTTTCAATGTTCTTGTCCAATATTACAAATTTTATATTCGCATCTTTTACCGCACTGCATCCCCTGTCCAGTTCAGCGGCAGAACGCACAAAAACCCCGATCTCATGGGGCATGATGCCCTGGCTGCTCCGGTCTGAGAGCCATCTGCTGACGGTTCTGATTTCGTCTTCGGGGGTGTCCGAGGTCATGACGGCCGGTTTGGGGCCGTTAAATACGGAGATGGTTGCGTTTCGTTTTTCCCTGTTGCCGTCAACATCGGACAATTCAGGTCCGAGAAGCAGGTCCGCCTGCATCCTGATCTGGTGCGACGTCCTGTAGTTGATTTGCAGGGTGCGGGAGCGGCCCCGGATATTGATACCGAGTGCCTTCCAGGAGAATGGCTGCTGGAAAATCCGCTGACCAATATCCCCGGCAAAGAAAAGGCTGTCCGGTCTGCCCGCTCCCATTGCGGCAAGAAAGCGCAACTGTGCGATGCTCAGATCCTGTGCCTCGTCTGTTATCAGAAAATCGAATGGCAGATTTTTTCTGTTTTCAGCCCATGATGCAAGCGCGGTGAACATCTCCGCATGAGTTATCCGTTCTTTGTGTCTGAGATTTTCGCAAACCGAGCTGAATATCTCCCAGAGAATGAGCCGCTGTTTTTCCGGCAGACGTGTTTTCCTGCCCAGGCGCTTTACATCGCGGTACGCTTCCCAGGTTTTCAACTGCCATGCATCAACAACATCCGCCCACTCGCTTATTAGAAAACGCTGGCTGAATTTATGACCGCTGACCTTCTGAGATGCTTCCGTGACAAGTGTTTGTATATCCCGGGCCGATGCAATGTGAGGTTTTCCGATGTTTAATTTGTAAAGACGTGTGCCAATGGCATTCATGGCATGGATTTCCAGCCGCTCCGCGATACGCGGCTTATGAGATATCAGCCGTTTCATTTTTGTTGCCAGGGCTCTTGCCAGTGTGTCTGAGAAAGTGGTCAGCAGTACCCTTGAGTCGGGGTTTGTGCGGGCAAGGAAGACAGCCCTGTGGAGTGCGACGATGGTCTTTCCCGTACCTGCTGATCCTGAAATCCGCACAGGGCCGTTATAATTCTTTTCAACCAGCCGCTTTTGTTCGGGATGGAGAAAGACGGTCCATTTGTCCCAGGGATATTTTAAGGCAAGTTTAAGCGATTCAATGTTGTTCATTACCCGGAATCGGCGCAGGGCATCAGGATGGTCAAAGGGGTCTGTGTCATCTGGAACCGGTTGTGCATACTTGGGGGTTCCGCCCGTGGCAAGCTCCAGCAAAGCCTCGGCTGCCTCACTCGGGAGATGATCTGCCACTTCCAGCACGGTGTCCTCGTCTGCTTTGTAAACTTCGTCCATCCATTCCACAGGGATTCCATAGTTTAAGAGATCATCCTCGGGGATTTTGTCAAACAAGAGCGGTTTGGATGGCGCAGGCTGTTCTTTGGCAACATATTTGGGAACGGGTATCTCTCTGACCATCTCCCGGATTTTCACCAGTTGCGCGGCCCCGGTTTTCGGATGGATCTCCAGTTTGCGCCGCTCTGCCCATTTGTAGGCATCATCATGATGGTCAACATAGCACAGCAGCAGGCCTGAGGCTGTTTTATGGACAATCAGCCGGATATCAATGTTCACACGCACGGACCAGAAATTGGGATCCCTGGCTTTCTCAAGTTTATGAAACTTCATACTTGGATGAGCAGGGTTCATTTGCAGGTCAAACGCTGTGGTCTTGACCGTTTTCTGCTCCTGGTCAGTCAGCTTTGCAAGGCTGTCTGTAAATGTATCTGCAATTCGGAAATTCATTGGGTTTTCTCCTTGGCTTCGACAAGCTCAGCCACCGCCGGTCCCTGAGCTTGTCGAAGGGCAGCCACCGCCGGTCCCTGAGCTTGTCGAAGGGCAGCCACCGCCGGTCCCTGAGCTTGTCGAAGGGCAGGGATTGAAACGGGTTCATGGCGTGATGTTTTCCCAATAATTTCAGAAAGATTTTTTGTTTCCAAACGCAAAGATGTTATAGCAGTCTGGTATTGTTGCCTGTAACGCAGATATATCTGATATGCGCTTGCCCATGCTGTCCAGTCCCTCACCCATGAATCATCAGACGGTTCCTCACCTGCGCGGTATGCCTCATAAAATGTTTCTGTCAGCACTCCGTATTTGCGTTCATAAGCACGCATCTCATCTTCAAGGGTAAACATGTCATAAAGAATATCATCCAAAGTCATTTTGATAACCTACCTTTTATTTGTTATAATGCGTTGTAACGTAATTTTTTTCTACAATTGACCCAACCTACAGGTACCCGCTTGTCGAAGCCGCAACCTGAACTTGTCGAAGCCGCAACCTGAGCTTGTCGAAGGAGCGGTTAACAACTAAACACCTTCATTACTTCGTCGCCTAAATGATTTATCACTTTCACGGCAATCCTGCCCGACTTCGGTATTTTAAAAGGTCTGGATGTGTCACTGTTCAGGGTCTGCCATGCGTCCTTGCTGATTTCCGCTTTTAAGGTGGTTTTAAGGGCTTTGTAAGGGTCGTTTGCGCCCAGGAAATAGGCATGGCGGACAAAGAAGCTTTCTTCGTTGTAGTCGGTGTCGATAAACCAGCAGGCAATGCCTTCTGGCCCGTCGCTGATGATTTCGCCGGTGTTGGGGTGGAATACGTCCACACCGTTTATTTTCACCCGGATTTCCCGGTCGTTGAGCTTGTCGAAACGGATGTCGGGCTCTCCGAAGATGACAAACAGGTTGCCCTTGCCGGTGTTTTTCAGGTCCTCCGCCATGTGCAGGTCTGCGTTCATCCTTGCTCTGAGTATGGGAATGCGCCCCAGTTTGTTAATTTCCGATGAATGGGCGTCATAGCTGAACGCACATGCGATCAGTGCGTCAAAATCTCCATCCCCCGCCTCCCGTGCGGCCGCGACAAGATCGGGACGGCTCACTGTGCCGAATTCGGGGCCGATGAATATGGCTGCCCGTTTTTCCGTACCGGTCTCCTCGCTGCCTTCGATATAAGTGCCCTGGGCGCAGATGAAATGCCCGGGCCAGGGGGTCATGCTGACAAAACTGATCTTGTCTTCTTTGTGTGCCTGCTGAACGCCTGCGGTTCTGAGGTTTTCCAGGATGATTTCCGCAAAGTCCGTGGCCTCGGGGTTTGTGTCTTTGGGGTCTGTGAGTTCGTCATTCTCATCCACTCCCATGACGCGGTGCGGGGAGATGCTTTCCACGGTAAAGGGGCCGGCGACTCGGACTTTCTTTCTGTCCTCATAAGGTTTGTCATAAAGATATTCAAAATCCGCTTTGGCCGCGATGGATGCGTCGATCTCTTTCTGGCGGTCCATGCGGAGTTTCCACCATTGGGAATGAAGTTTTTTAACTTTGGCAGCCCATTTTTCCCCGGGTTCACGGGGGATTTCCCATTCTTCCCATTTCTTTTTAAGGGACTGGTTCAGTTGCTTCCTGAGGGGTTCAAGCTTTTTTTGAAATTCTTCATGGATGTCATCTATTTCGGCATTATTGGCAATGGCTTTGAGGGTGATGTGGGGGACTCGCTCGTAAACAAAGCCTTGGCTGATTTTGCCGTAGGTGGGGGCTTCTGATGGGGCTTTGCGGGCGATTTCTGCTTCTTTGAGCTGTCCATCTTTGCTGTCGGAAAGGAGGTAATAGGGGTAACGTGCGCCCATGATGCGGGCACGGGCAAGGGCGAGAGCTACACGGGACGTGTCTATGGTGATCCAGCGGCGGCCCCATTGCTCGGCCACATAAGCGGTTGTGCCTGAGCCGCAAGTGGGGTCGAGGACTAGGTCGCCGGGGTCGGTGGTCATTAGGATGCAGCGTTCTATGGCTTTGGTTTGCGTTTGAACAACATATATTTTTTTATCAGCCGAATCACTGGCAAATCCTCCACGAATAGTATCAAACCAACCATTTGTCATGTGTTGAAATGGAAAATCATTATAATATGGTTTAAAACGAGCTTGTTTTCCCTTGAGCATGAGGCGGTTAGCATATTTAAGTCGCAGTACCCCTGTTTTATTGGTTGACCAGCCTCTTCCAGAAGGAGGTTTTATGATTTTATTTTCAAGCTCTATTCCAAAAGTACTTGTTTGCCCTCCTGTTCCAGAGAAACACGATCTATCACTATGAAGTTTTTCATTATTACTTAATGGTGTTAATGGAACATAAGTTCTTCGACATCCATCCAATTTTTCAATCCATTTATCGCTTTTTGAATACCAGTTTTGTAAATCAGTTTGTAAATATGACTTTCGTACTTTGATGTTTTCTTGATTTTTGGCAAACCAAAGGATATAATCATATGTATTTGCAATAAATTGTCCTGTTTGAAATCCTCCTCTTCGGTAAAGTATTTGGCTCACAAAATTCTCACTCCCAAAAACCTCATCCATCAAAGCCCGCACCCGATGCACATTCTCATCCCCAATTTGCACAAAAACCGACCCCGAATCCGTCAGCAAATCCCGCGCCACCGTCAGCCGATCCCGCAAATAAGTCAGATAAGAATGAATTCCATCCCGCCATGTGTCCCGAAACGCCTTCACCTGTTCCGGCTCTCTTGTAATATGCTCAAGCTTTCCATCCCTGACATCACGGCTTGTGGTTGACCATTGAAAATTGGAATTGAATTTGATGCCATAAGGCGGATCAATATAAATGCACTGCACCTTTCCCCGCAGCCCTTCCCGCTCCGCCAGGGACGCCATCACCTGAAGACTGTCCCCAAGAATCATGCGATTTGTCCAGTTTGCATCATGCTGATAAAACTCCGTTCTCGCGCTCTCATCCGGCAAACCATTAAAATCAGAAAAAAGACCAAGCTGCTGTTCCCTTTCCTCCTTTCCCTGAGCCTGTCGAAGGGTGAGCAGATCATCAATCAGAAACTTGGGGTGGACCTTATCCTGAATATACAAAGGCGGCGCCTGAACCACCAAATCAGACCAATCCTGCTGATCCTTCCCCCGCCACACCAGTTGCGGGTCAAGATCCTGGTTTCGCCGTTCATAAGCAACCTGAACCGGATTCTGCTCATCCTTGCGCATCACAGACTGATATTCGGCCGTGGGAATATTCTTGCGTGAAGCATCTTCATGTTTGATGGTCTCAATGGTTTTCTCTGTTTTTTTCTTTGCTTTTGCCTTTGTTGTTGTTTTTCTAGCCATTTCGTTTTTCCCCCGTTTTTGTCGTTTCAATGACCGCCGTTTCGACAAGCTCAACGACCGCCGTTTTGACAAGCTCAACGACCGCTGTTTCGACAAGCTCAACGACCGCCGTTTTGACAAGTTCAGCGACCGGTTTCATTTATCCGCTTCCTGTTCTGCTCCCAACGACCGGAGCAGGTCTTATTTTACTCGCTCTCTCTCCATGAGCCGGAACATCTTGTGCATAACTGAACACCTCAATTCCCAACTTCTCAGCCACAGGATAGGCATTCTTGTTCACTATCGGTGAGACGACAATCCTGCGGGTCGCTTTTGCGTTGTGGTGCTTTTCATAGAACGCCACTTTCCAGTCAAACACATACATATCATTTTTGCTCATGGATGATCTGATCTCACAGATGATCAGCAGACCGTTTTTGATGATGACGTCCAGTTCTATCTGCTCAGGATGACCGAAGACCTCACCTTTGTGGTCAAATTCGTTGATATTCATCACCTGTACCCCAAAGGACTTTTCCAATATGCTTCTGAAGGCACCGCGGAAAGACTCCTCGGTGGCGATGCCCCAGATCGCCCCCAGCGCACCGATATCGCTGTTATAATTGCAAATAAACGACCGCACTTCTCTCAATATCTGCCGAGATTCCTCACGCAACTCCAGGATTTCGATCTGATTCGCTCTCGTATCCTCACACAAAGTCCGGATTTCAGCATGCTGCTTATCCCATCTGCGTTGAGACTCCTCACGCAAAGCCCGGTTTTCAGCCTGCTGCTCATCCCATCTGCGCTGAGACTCCTCACGCAAAGCCCGGATTTCGGCAAGCACCAGATCAAAACGGTCTTCCGTTTTCTGCCTGTCTGCAAAACTTTCCTGCAACATGTCCCGGATAACATAATGAAATGTTTTGTCTGTCTGCAAAACATGTGGCAGTTCCCGATATATCAGTTCCTTGACTTCTGTCAGATTCATATAACCTCCTTGTTTCGGCCGTCCGTTCCCTGAGCTTGTCGAAGGGAAAGCTCAACGACCGTCCCGTTTCGGCAAGCTCAACGACCGCCCGTTCCCGTTCCCTGAGCTTGCCGAAGGGAAAACTCAACGACCGCCCCGTTTCGGCAAGCTCAACGACCGCCCGTTCCCGTTCCCTGAGCTTGCCGAAGGGAAAGCTCAACGACCGCCCCTTCCCGTTCCCGTTCCCTGAGCTTGCCGAAGGGAAAACTCAACGACCGCCCCTTCCCGTTCCCGTTCCCTGAGCTTGCCGAAGGGAAAACTCAACGACCGCCCGTTCCCGTTCCCGTTCCCTGAGCTTGCCGAAGGGAAAGCTCAACGACCGCCGCTCCCTGAGCTTGCCGAAGGGGGTTTCCCATATTGCGTATAGTTCCTGGACAGCTCAGGAAGTTTCCCATATTCCCCATTAATCAAAGCCTCTTTCTTTTTCCTGCTCCACCCCTGCACCTGTTTTTCCCGACAAAAAGCCTCGTCAATCCTTTCAAATTCTTCATAATAAACCAATTCTACAGGACGATATCTTCTGGTAAAATTAGCCCCCTCACCTGCCTGGTGTTGAGCAAGTCTTCTGTCCAAATTTTTTGTGCTGCCCGTGTAATATTTACCATTTGCACATTTTAGTATGTACATATAACCTTTCATATCCTCTCCTTTTTTTACCGTTCCCCGTTTCGGCAAGCTCAACGACCGCCCGTTTCGGCAAGCTCAACGACCGGGCGTTCCCTGAGCTTGCCGAAGGGCCATCTTATCAAACTCAGCCTCAATTTTTGCCTCAAAATCCGCCTCAATCTCATAAACGCCGGTAAACTCCGCAAAAGCCCATCTCCCATACTTCTTGTGCCTGTTCACCCCCGGAATCCAATAATTCTCCATTGTGGATTTCTTTACCTTTGCATCCTCTCCCCGAAAGCCTTTGATCTCCACAATCAGATTCAGCGGGTCTTCATTGCCGTCATCGATCTGAACGATGAAATCAGGAATATAGGTCCGTATGACCGAGCCATAAGTGTATGGAACCTCAAGCCCCAGGTTGTGATTCTTAACATAGGATATGACCAAAGGGTGTGATTCCGCAACTCGGCAGAATTCCGCTTCCCAGTCGCTGTCAAGAATCACCCAGTTGATGTGAGATTTACGGGAATCGGTTTCCCACCGGTCTGTTTTTGACGTTTTAAAGTTCACATGAACGGTCGATCCCACAGGATTATAAGGATCAAGTATGGCCCTGACCGGCTTT
>JAUCGI010000260.1 GCA_030378035.1 Desulfobacterales bacterium HSG2 | reverse complement strand
TTGTGACCTCCGCGGTTTCCTGACAGCTTATGAATAATTCAGAAAAAAACAACTTGGACGCGCCCCCATTCTGATTGCGGAAAAAGGCCATTTCAGACGGAAATCAAAATAAATTCGGGCAAGGTAAACCTTGCACTCCGGATGGATGGGGAAAAAAAATCAATCTGTTATCAGGAGGTATCAGAGAATGGCCTTTGAGACCAAAGAGCAAGTTTTGGAAAAAGTGATGGCTATGGAAAAACCCAAATGCCCTCACTGTGACACGGAAATGAATCTATGGGAAGTTCCCCCGATCACTTTCAGCGACGGGCTCGGGTGGGGTGTGCCCTATCTGTTTCTGTGCTTTAATGACGACTGTTCGCTGTATGTTGACGGATGGGAGAATATAGAGGAGAATTACGGACAGAAAGCGTCTTACCGGTGTATGTGTTATCCCGGTACAGAGAAGTTTGAATGTATGCCGGTATTCAGTCCCGTGGGTGCAACAGGGCAGGTTATCGATGATCAGGTCGTGCTCCAGCAGGAGATACTGAAGGAACATATAAAGAAAGGCTTTTCAATCCTCGCGGACTGTTATGTGGGAAAGGACGGGGTCACGGTTCTTAACCTGCTTCTGGACACAGGCCAGCCGGCGCGGGTCAGACTCAAGGCCGCGGAAATGATCGGCGACATCGGAGAGTTGGAAGCCATTGAACCGATCAGAAACCACAAATTCGGCAATGAACCCATACAGAAAATGGTTGATGAATCTGTCAAAAAGATCCATGAAAAGTATTTCACCCGTGAATGTCCGTTCTGTGCCGAAATCATAAAAAAACGGGCCAAAATCTGCAAACATTGCGGAAAAGAAGTGGCTGGACAATAAAGATTGTCCCCTCTTCTGCTCCCGCCGGATTGCCAAATCCGGCGGCTTGAATTTGGCAACCCGAGCAGGAAAGACTCTTCTGCTCCCGCCGGATTGCTAAATCCGGCGGCCCGAATTTGGCAACCCGAGCCTCCTCTTCTGCTCCTAAATCCGGCGGCTCGAATTTGGCAGCTCGAGCCTCCTTCTTCTGTTCCCGGCGGATTGCTAAATCCGGCGGCTCGAATTTGGCAGTCCGAGTCTCCCCTTCTGCTCGCGCCGGATTGCTAAATCCGGCGGCTTGAATTTGGCAGTCCGAGACTCCTCTTCCGCTCCCGCCGGATTGCTAAATCCGGCGGCCCGAATTTGGCAGGCCGAGTCTCCCCTTCTGCTCGCGCCGGATTGACAAATCCGGCGGCTTGAATTTGGCAGTCCGAGTCTCCCCTTCTGCTCGCGCCGGATTGCTAAATCCGGCGGCCCGAATTTGGCAGTCCGAGTCTCCCCTTCTGCTCGCGCCGGATTGCTAAATCCGGCGGCTTGAATTTGGCAGTCCGAGACTCATCTTCTGCTCGCGCCGGATTGCTAAATCCGGCGGCTTGAATTTGGCAGTCCGAGACTCATCTTCTGCTCGCGCCGGATTGCTAAATCCGGCGGCTTGAATTTGGCAGGCATCTTCTGCTCCCGCCGGATTGCTAAATCCGGCGGCCCGAATTTGGCAGTCCGAGACTCCTCTTCTGCTCGCGCCGGATTGCTAAATCCGGCGGCTTGAATTTGGCAGTCCGAGTCTCCCCTTCTGCTCGCGCCGGATTGCTAAATCCGGCGGCCCGAATTTGGCAGTCCGAGTCTCCCCTTCTGCTCGCGCCGGATTGCTAAATCCGGCGGCTCGAATTTGGCCGGCAGATCGGATTTGGCAGTCCGAGCAGAGCAGGGATGAATTTACTAACGATGGCATGGTGGGTTTCGCTTCATCCATCCTGCCTTAGAAATGGATTTCAAATGAACATCAGAAAAACCGTATCATTCTCCAAGAACGCGACAAATGTTTTCTTCCACATTCTCACCCGTTGCAACCTCAGATGCCGACATTGTTACATTAACCCCGAACAGCACGGGGATAACACCCTTCCCTTACCCACCATCGAAGCATGGCTGGCCGCTTATGCTGAAAAAAGCAGGGAAGCCAATGTGATATTCTTAGGCGGAGAGCCGACGTTGCATCCGGATTTGTCCGGTGCCATAAAAAAAGCAAAGTCGCTGGGTTACAATTCCATAACCGTTGACACCAACGGTTATCTGTTTCACGATATTCTTTCAAAGGTCAGCCCGGATGAAGTCGATTATTTCAGCTTCAGCCTGGATGGCGCCACTCGTGACACAAATAACAAAATTCGGGGAGAAGGCTCTTATGACAAATGTGTTGCAGGCATCCGGGAAGCTGTTTCCAGAGGATTTGCAGTCAGCCTGATCTACACCGTCAGCAGGGCCAACATCCATGAGCTTGAACAGATGGCCCCCCTGTTAAAAGAACTGGGCGTCAGCAGATTTTTCATACAGGTCATCGGCATCCGGGGGAAATCAGCCGGCGGACGGGAAAAGCTTCAACTGTCAAAAGAAGAGTGGTTAAGCGTCATCCCCAGAGCCGCGGATAAAGCCGCGGATATGGGCATCGCGGTTACCTACCCGAAAGTCTTTTTAGAGCCGGAAGAATCCTTTGAATGCGCCGCTCTTGTCGCGGATAATTATTTTATCTTTCCGAATGGCAGAGTCTATCGGTGCCCCCTGTGTGAAGACTTTCCGATCCACAGCTTACGCTTTGAAGGGGAAAAACTGGTCAGAACGGAAAAGATCAACGAAAACGATCTTTTTGAACTCAGTATCCCTGAAGGATGCGTGATGAACAAGCTTATACAACCTGAAAATCTGAATTATGACACCGATGGCACTCCGGAATACAAAGTTGCTTGTTGTATGCTGAAACAGGAAATTCGGAATTCGTGAACTTAAAACTTGAACTTCAAGTTTACGTTCACGGGAACAGCCCCGTTCAAACAGGCTTATCAATTTAAGCCGGAACAGCTTGTGCCAAACCACGAAAGACACGAAAAGACACGAAAAAACATGAAAAAATTACCCCGCAGCTAAGTCCCTGTTCCTGTTTCGTGGTATAAATATTTTTTGTGTTCTTTCGTGGTTTGATATAAGGTGCCCGGATTTAAACCACGAAAAACACGAAAAAACACGAAAAATTTACCCCTGTTCTTGTTTCGTGGTATAAACATTTTTCGTGTTCTTTCGCGTTTTTTCGTGGTTTGATATAAGGTGACCCGGCTTTAAACCACGAAAAACACGAAAAAACACGAAAAATTTACCCCCGCAGTTAAGTCCCTGTTTCGTGGTATAAACATCTTTCGTGTTATTTCGTGTTTTTTCGTGGTTTGATATAAGGTGACTGGTAGCCTTCAATCTCAAGTTTACGTTTACGCTCACGGGAACAGGCCCGTTCAAACCTGAGTCAGATCCCCTTTCTCTTCCAGCCAGGCCCGCCGGTCAGCAGCCCGCTTTTTGGCCAGCAGCTTATCCATCACAGAAAAAGCGTTTTCATCTGACTCAAGGGTCAGTTGAACCAGACGGCGGGTGTCAGGGGCCATTGTGGTCTCCCGCAACTGACCGGGATTCATTTCACCCAGTCCCTTGAACCTCTGAATATTGACCTTGCCTTTTTTCTTCTTTCTTTCAATGCGCTTCAGAATGCTCTCTTTTTCCGGCTCATCCAGCGCGTAGCAGACCTCCTTGCCGATATCAATCCGGTACAGGGGCGGCATGGCCACATAAATATGTCCGGCCTTCACCAGCGCGGGAAAATGACGCAGAAACAGGGCGCAGATCAGCGTGGCAATGTGCAGGCCGTCCGAGTCCGCATCTGCAAGGATGCATATCTTTCCGTAGCGCAGGCCGCTCAGATTGTCAGACGCGGGATCGACACCGACGGCCACCGAAATATCATGGATCTCTTTGGAACCCAGAATCATCGCGGAATCGACCTCCCAGGTGTTCAGTATCTTGCCTCTGAGGGGCATGATTGCCTGAAACTGGCGGTCTCTGGCCTGCTTGGCAGACCCGCCGGCCGAATCCCCTTCCACCAGAAAGAGCTCACCGTGCAGGGGATCATCCCCCACGCAGTCAGCCAGTTTTCCCGGCAGAGCGGGCCCGCTGGTCACTTTTTTCCGCGCCACCTTTTTCCCCGAACGCAGACGTCGCTGGGCATTGCCGATAACCAGTTCAGCCAGGCGCTCGCCCGCGTCGGTATGCTGATTCAGCCAGAGACTGAACGCGTCTTTGACGACGCCGGACACGAAAGACGCGCATTCCCGGGAAGAAAGGCGTTCCTTGGTCTGACCCGAGAACTGCGGATCCTGCATTTTTACCGATAACACATAGCTGCAACGGTCCCATATATCCTCCGGCACAAGTTTGACGCCCCTCGGCAGTAATTTGCGGAACTCACAGAACTCGCGGACGGACGCGAGCAGACCGGACCGAAAGCCGTTCACATGCGTACCCCCCTGTGTGGTGGGTATCAGATTCACATAACTCTCTGTCACGGC
>JAUCGI010000189.1 GCA_030378035.1 Desulfobacterales bacterium HSG2 | reverse complement strand
ATTAAACATTCATAAGTGTAAACTTAGGGCTTAATCTTGCTCTTGCTCTTGCTCTTTATCTTTATCTTTATCCTGATAAAGAGCAAGATAAACATTCATAATCGGGGCGATCACCGCCAGTCATGGTTGTCCTCGGAAAAATGACTGATTCCCTGCATATCGGAGGTGATATGTACAGGTTTCCGTCTTGTATGGTCAGCCGAATGAATGTCCCCACTCTGATAATGAAGAGGATTAAAATTAACAAACTGATAAAAGTTAATCTCCACCCATGATTATCTGCTCAGTCACAGACTTTCATTATCAGCCGAACACCCTTCTGACAAGAGCGTGGATATGAGATTTTTGCCTTGCACAGACCGGACAGGGTTTCGGGTGTCTTGGCTGAATCCGGACAGACCTTTGCCGGCGGTGCTGCAACCTTTAATTCCAGATTCTGCCATCTGGGCAGAAACGCTGATCTCGGTATGAACTATCGGGAAGCGGTTAAAAGGCTGCGAAAACTTGGCTGTCAGGAAATCCCGCGCAGAAGCGGCGGTTCTCATCGGAAATGGCATAATCCGATAAGCGGAGGTATTGTCCCGATTCCAAATCAGATCGCTCTGCGTGAAAACCAGAGGAGTGGGTTCCTGCTTCCGCAGGAATGACAGGTCGGCGGTTATGGAAGTTTCAGCCAGGCGGACAGTGGATTCCTGCTTCCGCAGGAATGACAGGTCGGGGATTCCTGTTTTCTTAAAATTGTTCCCTCCGAGGACCACGCAACCCTAAAAAATATTTGTACAGAAAGGCAAACGTGTATCTTTTTACCCCTCTTGGATATGTGACAAACAGAATGCCATTCAATTTTAATATTTCCTCAATTTCAGAAACACTGACATTCTTCAGATCTTCATGCTGTTGAATAATCGATTTTAACAGGTTTTCAAAATCTTCCTGAAATAATGGCGAAATTCTCAGATGTTCCGGAATTTTTCCATCTCGAATATCCTTAAAAATAGTTTTGAGGATTTCATTTCCTTTTTCATCTGCCAGATCGTTGAAATGTCTTTCAACAGCTTTTACCCTGACCTCCATGTTGACAATATATCGGGGAGAGAGAATCGGGAAATCCCCTTTGGCCCAACCCGGATTTCCCCGTTTTGTTTCAATGGCATATTTTATCATATCCAGAAACGGGCGAAGGCTTATTGTGCGATCCGCATTTGCCAGATTTCTGTACATCCAGTCGTACATCTCTCCGTAGCGGGAAGTTCCCCGGATATCCGCATACTTGCCGAAAAATATTTCAACCAGAGGTTGGAGAATATATCTTTTTGCGGGAAGTTGATCGTAACTGTTATCTCTGTTCAATCGCTTTTTAATATCAGTCAGGTGATCCGAACTGACTTTGGATTTTTTTGCGTATTCAAAGAAATCTGTTTTGGTATTGGCAAAAACGGTTTTGAAAAAGAATGAATACAACTCCTCTGTTGTCCACTCCAAATTAATTGCAAGTTTCTCCAAGGCCGCTTTGTTTGTCAGATTTCCCAGTTTGTTGAACAAATCTTTTCTGACAAAGAGTTTGGGCAAGATTCTTCTGAAACTGTGTGTCTGGCAAAATTTGATCAGAGGTGAGATCGCATCCGACCAGTGATTTGGCTTTACGACCTGATCCAACTGATCAAAGGTTATCATCAGATAAACGTCCGTTTCTTCCAAAAAACGGTCAAGCTCTCTCAGTTCATTTTCAATCCGTCTGAACTGGTCATCATCTGAAACATATTGACGAAAACGGTCGGCAGTTGCAGAATCATCTAATATGGCTTTTACCTCAAGCTTGGACGAGAAACCTGTCACAGACGAATCGAGCATCACTGCATTCCATACATAAGCCACCCATAATCTTTTATAGAAAAATTCCGTATCAGGGATTTCGCTTTGAGCAAAATTTGCTGATATGTCAAAAAATTTGATTCTTTGCTCAACAGGGGCGTTCATCAGAGAGATGATGTTGACAACCTTATGGTTCAGATGATTTTTTCCTGCTCTGGCTGCCAGTTTTTTTAAGAACGCATTTTCTCTCAAAGCCTGATAAAAAGCAGTCTTGCCGGTTCCCTTGCTTCCCAGCAAGAGAAACATGCGATGGTTGAATATATCCTCCATGCATTTTCTGAAATAAAACCGGGTGTCAAGAAAATCATCGTCAAATTCAATCGATTCGGCATACGGTTCCGGGAAATTATCATATATTTTGTCCAAGATATCTTTTTGCAACCGGCCCAAAATTTTTGAACTTTCTGAGACCTGATCCTGGTAATCGTTTTCCCGCATCTCCTGATGATTATCATCAGTCTCTGCGCCATGACCATCCTCTTGATCTGTCTCAGTTCTTCTCCCCGAATCCTTCTCCGCTGTCTCAGCATCTCTCCCTTTTTCCGGAGAACTGTCTGTCTGATGTCTGTCAACAGTTGTCATATCGTCAATCCGCTGCGCCAGCTTTTGAAACAGCTCATTATAGTCACCCAACACATTTCGCTCTGTCAAAGCAATAAAATCGTCGGGGTCTTCATCTGATGTTCCAAGATTTTCTAGCATCTTATGTCTTGAAAGTCCGAAGACAGGCAGAGCGGGTAAGCCACCCGACTCATTTTTTAAAATATTCTGAATATAAGTATCTATTTCCTCACGAAAGGACTCCCCCCATTTAAATGATGAAATAATAGAGTTCACAAAGATTAATTCCACATCACGCTTTTTATTCAGAAGCGTGTCAAGAAAAAAATGTAATCCGGGCCTGTTCTGCGCATTGTTCCCGAAAAAACCGACAATAATATCCGCCAGGCGGTTTCCGATGATGCCGAAAATGTCATTGAAACCCGTTTTTGAATCGATCAGCACGACATCCGGGTTATATCTGTCTTTAATATCTGCCATGACACTTTCAAACTGCTCACCGATCACACGGGTGCCGTGAATATCGAGACGGGCCAGCGCTTCGAGATAATCATCCCTGTCTGTCTCATTCATTATGTTTCCTGCCGGCAGCACATAAATCTCACCGTTGCCGGAATATTTTTTGGAAGTCTCAAGCACATAGTCATCGGACAGCTTCATGTCAGGAAACGCCTCTTTGTCCTTCATATATTCAACAATGCCGTTCTTTGAAACACCCTCATTCTCAAATCCGAAGAAATTCAGCAGGCCCGGGGCTTCAAAGTCACAGTCAAGGATAAACACCTTTTTGCCGTGATGCATCGCATAATAAGCGGCAAACAGAACCATTGCGGTGGTTCTGCCGACCCCCCCTTTGTAGCTGTAAAATAAAACAACGGGGCAGGACGGAATTTTTCCGACGGAATCCTCATCATAATCAATGAGATTGGAGAGAGTTCTTCTCAGTCCCAGATCAAGCGGTTTCGTAATCTTGAACAGGGAACGATAATAGTCGTCATCTGAAAGAAAATCTTCCTCTGTGACCTTTTCAAGGTCTATTTCAATTTTTTCGCCTTTTATGACGGATTCAATCTCATCACCGGTCATAGGATTCGTTACAACGAAAAGATTGACAGTCATATTTAGCTTTAAGATCAGCCTGAAATCCTCAATTCTGCCTTTTTCCTTCAGGTCTTCCAATTTTCGGGCAATTCTTCTTATTTCTTCAAAAATTAACAGCATGCTCAAACTCTTTGTGTGTTTGTGTTGTTATTTATGATTTTAAAAATTTCTTTTGTTCATCTCTTCGATTTCGAGTTCGGGCGCGCTGGTTCCGGCGTTGATCGTTGATCCGATCAGAAAGTCCGGAGAACCGCTCAACTCGATCCCGGCCATGTCCCGCCCCTCACCGAGTCCTCTGATCGCCTGGAGTAATTCGGGCAGATGAATGTCATACACGGATCTTGCCTGATGGTGATCTCCGAAGCTGGGATCCTCTCCGGTGACCGCCATGACATTGCTGATCCCGCAGGCATCGCCGGCTAGGAGATCCGCCTGAAGTGCGATCCGGTTCCGATCCCGGCAATTCACCTGCATCACCGTCTCCATTCCTTTCTGCTGCAAGATCATGGCAGCGCCGAGAGAACTCATGCGCATGACCGCATTGTTCATCTCCGGCACCAGAAAAGCATCTGCCTTGCCTTTAACCCGCTGGGCATTGCTCACCATCCCGGAAACATCCACCCCTTTGGGCGGCTCCATCTCCGCGAGGATGGCGAACTCTCCTTTGTCGAATTTGCTCTTTAGGAGCATGTTTTACCTCCGTATAGTTGTCGGTTGCTGGTTGTTGGTTGTCAGTTGTCGGTGGTCAGTTGTCAATTGTCGGTCGTCAGTTGTCAGTTGTCGGTCGTTAGTTGTCAGTTGTCAGTTGTCAGTTGTCAGTTGTCAGTTCCAATTTCAAACAAACAAACACAAAATAACCAAACACAAAATAACCAAATACAAAACAACCAACATACTACTGTAGCAACTATTATGCCAGGCAGGGACTTTTTTTAAAATTAATTTTAAAAAGACATAAATTCAATGAGTTAGATGTGGATGGGGCGGCGGTTCTCATCG
>JAUCGI010000040.1 GCA_030378035.1 Desulfobacterales bacterium HSG2 | reverse complement strand
CTCGCTGCCCTCGCTTCACCCACCCTACATTTTTTGGTTTGGAGGGTTTGGAGGGGAAAAAAGAAAGGAGTCGGCGAGGTGGGTTTCGCTCGCTGCCCTCGCTTCACCCACCCTACATTTTTTGGTTTGGAGGGTTTGGAGGGGAAAAAAGAAAGGAGTCGGCGAGGTGGGTTTCGCTCGCTGCCCTCGCTTCACCCACCCTACATTTTTTGGTTCGGGAGGCGATGCGGAAATCCTTTTCTTATCGCTGAATCGTGCCTTTGTGCCTCTGTGCCTTTGTGTGGATTCATCTACATGGATTAGCGATAAGCAGGGATTACGTCAATGGAGAAAAACATGACAACAAAAACAATAAAAATCAGATACAAATTCGTCCCCCAGGGCACAGTGGCCGAAGAACCCGAGCCAGACGCCTTTTATGTGGATGTCGGTTCTGTCAGGCATCCCCGTGTCTTTGACCATCATGCAGGCCGGCCCGGGGAAGAGAACACCCCGGGTTCGATGATATGGGAAGCAAGGGAGCTCCTGTCCCAACAGGCAAAGGATTCAGACCAGGTGACAATTTACACCCATGAACACCCGGATTGGAATGCCTGCTGGGGCGTGACACTCATGAAGCGGATATTCGAGGGCGGGGAATGGGACGAGGCCAGAGTAAACGCCCTGAATACTTACAGCAAGTTTGTCCTGAGCGGTTTTAATCCGTCTGAGGGACCTGTGGAAAAGTCGGCCCTGGCTGTTTATAAAACCCTGATGAAAGAGATTGGTGAGACCGGACAGGACCCGGCAGAAAGAGACCTGCGAAAAATCGAGACAGGAGAGGCGTTTTTCCGGTTCTGCCATGAATCCGTTGAAAACTATGAGGACCTGAAATCCGGCAGGTTTCTCACAGAGGACGGCCCTTACGGACGCGCCATGCTCACGCTAAGGGAAGACTTTCAGATTTACCTCCGGGATATTCAGAAAGCACACCGGTTCACAGCCCTTTTAAAGCAAAAAGCCGGCGATTCTCACCGGGCAGACGGCCTGAAAATGGACAAACCCTTTTCCCGCCTGTTCAAATTCTGGGCAAGAAGCGACAGGAAACACAGTTATTCCAAAGCCGGTTTTCCGCTGCTATGGGTCCAGTGGAGACCGGACCGATGGGTTATCAGTGTCAATCCCGCATCCGGATACACCCTTGAAGGGCTGGGCGATATCCTGACAACCGAGGAATGCGGAACAAACCCGCCTGATCCGGATCTGCGGGACCGTGAAGGGTATGACTGCCCCAATCCCTGGTATGACGCCAGAAACACACCCAATGCCTTCACAATCATTGACAGCCCCCGCGGCGGCACAAACATCCCCCAGGAAAAAATGAAAAAGCTGCTCATGAAATTTTTCAAAGTGAAAAAATGGGCACCCGCGACAGAAAAAACCTCATGGTTCAAAAACAGGTTCATTCCCTACGGCATCCCGGTTTTATCGCTCATTGCGCTCCTTGTTGTCGGGTGGTTTCTGGTTCAGCATATCCGCACCCCGGCAGGCTGTGACAACTGGGGGGAAGCGGGGCCAGCGGACATTAGCCGGGGAAGGCACGTCGCCATTGTCATCGGGGTCAACAAATACGGCAATTCAGACCAATGGTCCGATCTTTCAACGCCGAAAAATGACGCTGAAAAAGTGATGCATGTTCTGACGCAAAGATACCGGTTTGAATCTCCCGGAACAGGTCCGAGCATTCTTATGGTCACCGGCGCCGAGCCCGAACCTGATTTTGAGAACATGAAAAAACGGATAAAAAAAACCGCCCGGGAGATGAAACAGAATGACTCTCTCCTGATCTACTTTGCCGGACATGGCGGGGGAAAGGCAGAGGACACATTCGGCAAATGGATTCCCGCAGACGGTGACAGTGATGCCAAATGTATTGAAAACAGTTGGCTGCAGAGGGTCCTGCAAAAATCTTCTGCCAGGCACATCCTGATTGTTGCCGACTGCTGTTACGCGGGCAAGCTCTCTGATGGCGGGGGAACACGCGGCAGAATCGTCTGGGTGACACCCCCGGAACCGTCAGGCAATATCCGTGAGATTTATCAGAAACCCTCCAGGCAGGGAATCACCTCCGGAAATCTGGAGACCGTCCCGGACGGCATGGGGCACAGCCCCTTTGCAGCCTGCCTGATCCGGGCCATGGAAAAAAACCGGGACCCCTTTATGACAGCCGGAAAGCTGTTCAGGGAAATCTATAAATGCTCAACCGCCGAGGATCAGGCAAAAAGACCTTTCCTGTTTGTCATTCCGGATACATGCGACCAGCAGGGGGAATTTGTTTTCAGGCGGAGACACTAAACCGTTTGGAGGCTACAAACATGTCGGCCCTGCGGGCTACAAACATGTCGGCCCTACGGGTCTCTGATTGGCAGTGTTTTTATGGGCTCAATTTAATTTTACTGAAATAATGCTTGACATCCCTTGACATCTCGTGATAACCAAGTATTTTTTTTACTATGAAACTTGAGCAAAGGCCACTTATGGATCATAACCCGGCGTTTTGAAATGATGTTCCGGAAATCACGGGAAATAGCGGAGGTGCTGCTGAAAAATGGACACAGAAAGCCAGTTGAAATCATTAAACGAACATGAGGACATTATGGAATTTGAAAGCAAATTAATCCCTGTTCTGAGGGAAGGGGTTGATGTAATCAGGATGATATTCTTCAGAAAATTGAAGGAACATCTCTCCGAAAAGTATCCTGACCGGGAGCCGTTGTATGTCAACAGACTGTCAGGAGCGATTATTAATGAGATATTCGGCATAGCGAACACGTCGGAGCCTTTTGCAAGTTTTGCGGAAGAGAATCGGGCTTGTATCAAAAAAGAAGCGGAACAGGTCGCCACAGAATTGGAGGATATGCGTATTCCTCTGACGGATGCGCTCCGGGTTCAGTTTCTCTGCGACAGTCAGGAGGGCATTGAGAACCCGTTTCTCCTTGAAAACGCCAAAAAACTGGGTATTCTGCTGGTTGACCGTGAGATTCCTTTGCCGAACAATTTTATGACGCTGGTGCGTACTTTGGGAAGCAAACTCAATATTCTCCACCAATTCGGGATCAGTTGAAACGGCATATTTTCACACAAAGATAGCAGGGAAAGAAGCCGCGGCTTTGTGCCTTTGTGTGGGGACAGCAGGAAAGCAATTCTCACACAAAGGCACAAAGGCACAAAGGGACAAGGCACAAAGGTACCGGAAAAAGAAGCTGCGGCTTTGTGCCTTTGTGCCTTTGTGTGGGACAGCGGGAAAGCTGGAACGGCATATTCTTCACACAAAGGCACAAAGGCACAAAGGGACAAGGCACAAAGGCACAAAGGGACAAGGCACAAAGGCACCGGAAAAAGAAGCTGCGGCTTTGTGTCTTTGTGCCTTTGTGTGGACAGCAGGAAAGCTGGAACGGCATATTCTCACACAAAGGCACAAAGGCACAAAGGTACCGGAAAAAGAAGCTGCGGCTTTGTGCCTTTGTGCCTTTGTGTGGGACACTGGGAAAGCTGGAACGGCATATTCTTCACACAAAGGCACAAAGGCACAAAGGGACAAGGCACAAAGGTACCGGAAAAAGAAGCTGCGGCTTTGTGCCTTTGTGCCTTTGTGTGGACAGCGGGAAAGCTGGAACGGCATATTCTTCACACAAAGGCACAAAGGCACAAAGGGACAAGGCACAAAGGCACCGGAAAAAGAAGCTGCGGCTTTGTGCCTTTGTGCCTTTGTGTGGGACAGCGGGAAAGCAATTATCACACAAAGGCACAAAGGCACAAAGGGACAAGGCACAAAGGTACCGGAAAAAGAAGCTGCGGCTTTGTGTCTTTGTGTCTTTGTGTGGGACAGCAGGAAAATCACAGACGCGCTTGAGGAAGATTTTTCAATGAGCAAAAAAGGCAGGCTTTACATTGTAGCCACTCCCATAGGAAACAAGGATGATATTACACTGAGGGCCCTCAATATCCTCAGAACGGCTGATTTTGTCGCGGCTGAGGATACGAGGCATACGGGTAAATTCCTAGCGTTCCACAATATCAGGGCCAGACTTGTATCGTGTCATGAATACAATGAAAGGGAACGGATACCGGGTCTGATTGACAAACTTGAAGCGGGCGCGTCAGTGGCGATTGTGTCGAATGCGGGAACCCCCTCGGTCTCTGATCCAGGGTACCGCCTTATAAAAGCGGCCATTGCAAACGATATCGAGGTCGTTCCTGTCCCCGGGGTGTCTGCTGTCATCACAGCCATCAGCGCGGCCGGACTGCCGACAGATTCCTTTCTTTTTGCGGGCTTCCTTCCCAAAAAAAAGGGAAAGCGACTGACACTGTTGAAATCGCTCGCGGACCAGCCGCGAACCCTTGTGTTTTATGAGTCTCCCAGGCGCGTTCCGGCCTTCATAGAGGAGATCATACAAATCATGGGAGATCGCCATGGTGTCCTGGCCAGAGAGATGACCAAGCTCCATGAGGAATTTCTGCGAGGCGATCTCTCTGAAATCCTTCGCAGTCTGAAAGAACGTCCGGTGATAAAAGGGGAGTGTACGCTTTTGGTGACAGGCTGCGATAAAGAGAGAAATGTGTCAATGGAAACCGTGAGAAGTGAAATTGAAAAGGGACTGGAAATAAGAGGCGTCAGGCTTTCAGAACTGTCGAAAAAGATCGCGAAAAAGTATGGGCTTCCCAAAAATGAGGTGTATGAAGAGGCTTTGAAATTGAGACTTGATGTTTGATGCTTGATGCTTGATGCTTGATGCTTGATATGCTTGATGCTTGATGCTTGGGGCTTGAAACTTGGGGCTTGAAACTTGGGGCTTGAAACTTGGGGCTTGAAACTTGAGACTTAAAACTCAGAAATTGAAAATTGCTGTTAGGGGTCACTTGTCAGCGAACGCGGGCTTGTGGCCCATTTGGAAAGGCAATCTGATTGTTTTTGGTGTGCTGATTATTATTGTCCTGGCCTATTTTTTCTGGCAGGCCCGGCAGGCGCATCGCACCTTTCATAATCATGTCCAGGAACATTCCCGGATGCTGGCGGGGGTGATCGAGCTGAATGCCCGTGGCGCGCTTTTATCACAGGAAGTGGTTGAAGAGATCATGCAGACTTTTTTGGGCAACATGGCGCGTTTTGTGGATTACCTGAATGCTGTCGAGCCTTTCTCTTCCGAAGAACTGACTGCATTTGCCCTGGAAGCGGGATTGGCCGGTATCCGCATCGTCACAAAGAACGGCGAGGATACAGAAGGGCCTCCGGGGTGGTTTAAGACGCCGCATCTTCCCAGTGCAATAAAACCCGCGTCTTTGCATCATCTGGCAGCAGAGCATCTCTACTTTCTGATCTGGCCCCAGCAGGAGGAACCGGGTTGGATCATTGTGGGCCTTACAGCGGCTCACATTGAAAAACTTCATGAGCAGGTCGGTCTGTCTCATCTGCTGGACACCCTTTCCGGCTTGGCCGGGATCCGATATGTGCGGATTGAAAAATGCCCCCACTGTTCTTCAAAAGAGTCGCGCCTGCCTGATGCCGACATTGAAAGCTGTCCCCATTGTGTTTCAAAGAAATCGTGCATACCTGACGCGGGAAATGAGAGTCTTCACTCTGCTACAGGAGAATCGTACATACCTGAAATCATCCTGATTGATGCGCCAGATAAAAAGGTGGCGGAGGCCCATGTTCCTTTCCGAAAAAATGTTCTGATCGTCGCTATGGGCGCGGAACATTTTTTCTTTCGCATCCAGCAGCTCTGGAACGAATTTTTTGTCTTCAGCGCGATTCTGGCCCTTTTGGGAATACTCTTCTCATGGGTTCTCTACCGTTATCAGACCGCTTATATGAAGCGGTTCCGGGATTTCGAGCGCGAACTTGCCCAGCAGCGGGAGGATGCCGCGCTGGGCCGGGCCGCTGCTGCCATTACCCATGAAATCCGGAATCCGTTAAACGCCATCAGCATGGGATTGCAGCGTTTGCAGATCGAGGCCGATGATTTGGATGATGAATATCAGGGGCTTGTTGCAACCATGCTCAAAGCGGTTCAGCGGACAAACCATATTGTCGCGAACATCCGACGGTATGCCAGACCGCTGGAGCCGCGGAAGCAATCCGTCCGATTGGATTCGATTATCAGCAATATTCTGCATCTTTACCATCAGAAATGCGTTGAACAGTCTGTCGAGGTGAAATGTGAAATCAGGTATGAGGGCTTGATTACAGGGGATTCTGATATGCTCGGACAGGTTGCGGAGAATCTTATTAAAAACGCGATAGAAGCCCAGCCCCGAGGGGGTTGGCTCCGTGCATCCGTTGACCGGCGGGATTCTCAGGCTGTACTCACCGTTGAAAACAGCGGATTCGAGCTTGCCCGGGATGAAGCGGATCGCATCCTTGAGCCTTATTTTACCACCAAAACGCGAGGGACAGGGCTGGGGATGGCCATTGCCAGACGGATTATCCATGCCCACGGGGGGAGGCTGGAGGTGAAAGTCCCGGAAGAGGGGGTGCTGCGAGTCGCTGCATACTTTCCCCTGCCCCCTTGAACGTAAACGTAAACTTGAACTTGAACTTAAACTTGAACTTGAACTTGAACATAACTTAAACTTGAATGTAAACCTGAATCTCTAAGGGCCCCTCAACCTGAGTCTTTGGTTCAAGTTTAAGTTCAAGTTTACGTTTACGTTTATGTTCAAGGATAGGAGAATGAAGAATGTCCCCGAAACCATGGAAAGTGGCATCCAGCACACAGGATAAATCCTATCGGATTTTCAGCATCAGAACAGACAACGCTATTTCGCCGCGCACAGAAGAGGCGCATAACTTCTTTATTCTGGAAACTTCCTCATGGGTCAATGTTATTCCAATTACGCCGCGGAATGAGGTGGTTCTGGTGCGGCAGTACCGTCACGGTGTTCAGGAAGTCACGCTGGAGATTCCGGGCGGTCTTGTGGAAGAGCATGACACCCCTGAATCGGCTGCAATCAGGGAGCTTTATGAGGAGACCGGATATCGGGCCTCAGAAATGGAGCTGCTTGGCAGCGTACATCCCAATCCGGCCATACAGAATAACCGGTGTTACACCTATCTTGCAAAAAATGTTTTCCTTGCGGGAGAGCAGCAACAGGATGAAAAGGAGGATATTGAAGTTCTGCTACGGCCGCTCGCCGAAATCCCCCGGCTTATCCGTGACGGAAAAATTACCCACGCGCTGGTATTGGCCGCGTTTTACCGGTTCGATCTCTAATCTTAATCTTGCTTTTGCTCTTAATCTTGCTCTTGCTCTTAATCTTGCTCTTGCTCTTTATCTTGCTCTTGCTCTTTATCCCAGGATCAAGAGCAAGATAAAGATAAAGATAAAGAGCAAGAGCAAGATAAAGATTAAGATTAAGATAAAGATAAAGATAAAGAGCAAGATAAAGATTAAAGATAAAGAGTGTCAGATTTTCTGCCAACACCAATATATTGCCGGCAGATCGCCTGTTTCATCAAATATCTTCCATTGCAAATCTGAGATTGTATCCGCCACAACCAAACCGTCAGATGATTTTTTATCCTTGATTTTGAGGAGAATCCCCATATCAGCCTTCACATTTCCCGGAGGCCTTATGATCTCCAGATCATTTACAAAGGGTAACTTTTTCAGGCTGCTCAATACTTTTATTGTCCAGTCAGCTTTTGTTAACATGGTGCAAAGTCTCCGCCACAGATTCGTAAAGGAACTTCAGCCTTTCAATCGTATAGGATTCATAGGCATGGTTTTCATAATCAGCCTGTCTTCTGAGTTCGTATAACGCGGTGTATGTTTTTCCCAGACTTCTCAGACTTTTTTCCGGAAACAGCTTCCGCTCCATACAGAGTTTCGAGAAGGCCTTGAATATGCCGACATGCTTCCATTTGTCCGCGTGCCCTTTCCCTAAAATTGACTGCATATAGTTAAACAACGCAAAATACAGGTTTGAGGAGCATGAATAGTAATACCCTTTTTTATGGGCAAACTGGGCCGTTTCAAGTCTCTCTCTGGCTTTGTTGTATAAAATTTTATCCGATATCATATATCACATTACCGACAAATTCATAGTTTTGCAAACTCGGAACACCAACACCAAACACCCAAACAGAATTTGTTATGCTGGCATAATTACTGCTTCAAGTCAATGACTAATATTATTAAACAAACATGAAAAGATTTTTTCACCCGGCATGAAAACCAGCTTTTTAAAAAAACCTGGTTTTGGAAGCCGTCTTTTTCTGCTCATCTCATAAAACAAAACAGGTAAATGGGCAATGGGGTGAAGAGAGTATTTTTGAGGTTCCGTTTTTTCCCCTTGACTTCAGTTCTTCTTTCATATATTCAGCTTTGTACAATCTGGTGAGCAGAAGCTTGCAATAAATAACTGAACAATGTTTTCAACATTCAGACCACGAAGGTAATCTGTATCATGAAGATGCAGGGATTTCGTGGGTTTTTTTTGTAAAAACGGAGGACATTTATGAAAGAAGTTGTATTTTGTGCGTGTCTGCTCTTTTTTGCCATCGGGTCTGCTTCTGCTCATTACGGCATGGTAATCCCTTCGGATTCGATGGTCATGCAGGACGATAACAGAACTGTCAGTCTGAAGCTTTCCTTTTCCCATCCTTTTGAACGGATCGGTATGGAATTGGAAAAACCCCGAGGTTTCGGTGTCACGGCCAATGGCAAAAAAGCGGATCTGCTTGGCGCGCTGAAAAAGACGCGGGTCATGGGTCATACCGCGTGGGAAACGGATTACAAGATCAGACGACCGGGCATTTATATGTTTTACATGGAGCCTGAACCTTACTGGGAGCCTGCGGAAGATTGTTTCATCATCCATTACACCAAAACTGTGGTTGCAGCCTTTGGCGATGATGAGGGCTGGGACGGGGAAGTCGGCCTGAAAACCGAGATTGTCCCGCTTTCCAAACCTTTCGGGCTTTATACCGGAAATGTTTTCCAGGGAATTGTCAAATTGGACGGGAAGCCTGTCCCTTATGCCGAAGTGGAAGTGGAACATTATAATAAGGATGGAAAATCGAAAGCCCCGACAGATTATATGATCACCCAGACCATCAAGGCTGATCCGAACGGCATCTTCACTTACGCGGCTCCGAGACCCGGATGGTGGGGTTTTTCGGCTCTGAACGAAGCAGATTACAAACTGAAACAGGATGGCAAAGACAAAAATGTGGAACTTGGCGCGGTGATCTGGGTCAGGTTTGAAAATTAAAAACTGAACATTGAATATTGCCGGAACAATCAATCGGCAATATTCAATAAAGATAGCGAATGAAGGGTTAAAAGGAATTCTGCCCGTCATGTCATTCCGGTCAAACTGATAAGGCCGACTGTGGATTCCGGGTCAGAACTGTGGATTCCGGGTCAGAACTGAAAAAATGTCCCATTTTTTCAGTTCTGCCCGGAATGACAGGTGGGCACACCCATATTTATAATTCCTAATTCGCGCAAAGGTATTTTTATGCATATATCTGAAGGTATTTTGTCCGGCCCGGTTCTGATTTCAGGGGCCGCCATAGCTGTTGCCGGCACGGCAATCGGTCTGAAACAGTTGGACTATGACCGCATTGCCCGCGCGGGCATGCTTTCGGCCGCGTTCTTTGTGGCCTCGCTGATTCATGTTCCCATCGGCCCTTCAAGCGTTCACCTTGTCCTTAACGGAATAGTGGGACTTCTGCTCGGATGGGGGGCATTCCCCGCGATTCTGACTGCATTGGTGCTTCAGGCCGTTTTTTTCCAGTTCGGCGGTATTACCACACTGGGGATAAACATGGTGATCATGGCCGCGCCGGCTGTTCTTTGTTATTATCTGTTCGGCTTCATGCTCCGAAAAAAATCTCCGATCCCGATGATCGGAGCTTTTGCCTGCGGCTTCTTTTCTGTTCTTATCGGCGCTGTTATCGCGGGCTTTGCATTAATGTTCACAGAAAAGAATTTCCTGGAAGTTTCGACAATGATAGTGGCGGCTCACATCCCCGTGATGATCATTGAAGGGATCATCACCGCCTTTTTTGTGGGATTCCTGCAAAAAGTTCAGCCGGATATGCTGCCCGAATTCACCATGCAAAAGGGGCTTTACAGCATTGCACCAGAAAAGCAGACAGTCAATCCGGAGTGCTGAAATGCAATTTTAGCAACATCCCCGCGCTCGGTTCGGATTGGCAAATCCGAACCCTGCCGGATTTTGTCTATCTTGCTTTTGCTCTTTATCTTAATCAAACGGACACAGGTAAGAGCAAGAGCAAGATTAAGAGCAAGATTAAGATATGAAAACGAATATCAATATCAAAAATTTTGATTGGAAAAAAGCACTTCCGGAAATCATTTCCATAATAATGATGATCTCGCTTCTGGGCACAGGTACGGCAGTTGCCCACAGAATTACGGTTTTTGCATGGGTGGAAGGGGATATCGTTCATGTTGAAAGCAAATTCAGCGGCGGGAAAAAGGTCAGAGGGGGCGAGGTCATTGTTTCCGATTCCCGGGGAAATCCGCTCCTGAACGGTAAGACGAATGATCAGGGGGAATTTTCATTTAAAGCTCCGCAAAAAGCAGCGATGAAAATTGCTGTTATCGCGGGAATGGGACATCGCGGGGAATGGACGATTGCCACGGAAGAGATTGAAGGCCCGGCCGCCGAAGAGACTGTGAAATCTGCCCGGGAACCTGCTCCGGACAGACCGGAAAAGCATACGGAAGCCCTGTCATCACCCGGTCTCAGCCCGGACGATATTCAATCCGTCGTGGAAAAGGCCCTGGACAAAAAATTGAAGCCTGTCATAAAAATGTTGAAAGAGTCCCGGCAGGATGATACTCCATCTTTTACCGACATCCTCGGCGGTATCGGTTATATTCTGGGCCTGATGGGCATTGCCGCTTATTTTAATTTTCGGCGGAAGGAGTGAGTTCCGAAGTTTTTGAAACATTATAATCAGCAGAGCTAAAACCTCTTGCCGGATTGACAAATCCGATGGAACCAATTCAGATTTGACAATCTGAGCAGAGCCACAGAGGTTTTACGATCAGAAACACCGGATTCCACCTTAAAATCACCCTTGACAGTAAGCGTGATGTAATTACTTTAAAATAGAAACCGGGTTTTTTCAAAAAAACCCGAACTGTATCCTTGCTCCGATAATATGCGGGGCTTCACATCCGAAAGGAGATTGTATGAGAAGATACGAAACCATTGTCATTATTGATCCTGATCTTTCAAATGAAGAACGGGATCCCCTTTATGAAAAGATAAGGGAACTGATTCCCCGACTGAAGGGATTTCTGGTTGAATTTGATGAATGGGGAACCCAGAAACTTGCTTATGAAATCAAAAAAAAGACCCGCGGCCATTACTTTCGTCTGGATTACTGCGGAACCGGAGACTTGGTATCCGAAATGGAACGGTCTTTCCGGATTGATGACCGGGTGCTGAAGTACATGACGGTCCTCCTTGAAAAGGACACGGACGTTGAAAGCTTTAAAAAGGAAACAGAAGTCGCTGAGGAGCCGCCTGCTGAAGTGGAAAAGCCTGCTGAAGATGTTCCGGAGGATTCTGAGATTCCCGAACCGGAAACCACAGACAACGAAACGACACCTGAAGAGAGCGTCGAACATAAAGAGGAGGTATGACATGCCTGGACCATCCCGTCACCAAAGACACAGAAGAGGCGTGGTTAAAAAGAAAAGAAGGGTCTTTCATCGCCGCAAAGTCTGCCGTTTCTGCGCGGACAGCAACTTGGCAATCAATTACAAGGATCCGAAAACGCTCAGGTATTTTATAACGGAACGCGGCAAAATTATCCCGAGGCGTATATCCGGGACTTGTGCAAAGCATCAGCGCGCCCTGACACAGGCGATCAAACGCGCCCGCACCATCGCGCTTCTGCCTTATGTGGGTTCGATGGATTAGAACTTTTTCGAGACTTCCGAAGTTTTGCAAACTTCGGAAGTCTGATCTGATAACGGAAATGCCACAAACAATTCAAAGGGAAATCTCAAAAAATATCGCAACAGGTATCGCGATCACAATTCTTATATTCGTGGTAGTCGTTTATACGCCGATCATCGGTTTTTTCTGTTCCCTGTTCATCCCTCTGCCGATCCTTTTCTATCGCTCAAAACTTGGCAGAACAAACGGAACAGTCGTCCTTCTTGTATCTGTTGTTATTGTGACTGTCCTCCTTGGCGGAACAGGTATTGACATGCTTTTTTTTGCAGAGCTGATGATGATCGGGTTTGTTCTCAGTGAACTGATGGAGATGAACCTTTCGGTTGAAAAGACAGTGGGGTATGCGTGTGTCACGGTAATCTCTGCCGGAATTATCACCCTGCTCATTTACAGTGACATGTCCCTTGCCGGAATAATCCGACAGTTATCCGGACATATAAGAAAGATTCTTGACCATACAATCATTCAGTACGAGAAGATGGGGATGCCGCAGGAGGTCATCCACAAACTGCTGAGTCAGAAAGAGAATATCATATATCTTTTCATACGGATTATTCCCGGGTTGCTGATATCCTTCACTCTTTTTGTGAGCTGGATAACGCTTCTTGCTTCAGAACTGATACTGAAAAAGAGGGGGCTTTTCTATCCTGATTTCGGTTCGCTCAAATCATGGAAACCGCCTGAATTTCTTGTGTGGGGGGTTATCGGATGCGGGTCGGCGTTTCTTTTTTCAAACGTGACATTCAAGATTTTCGCCTTAAACGGCCTCTTTATCCTGATAACAATCTATTTCTTCGGAGGTATTGCCATTGTGTCTTTCTATTTTGAAGAAAAACATTTCCCTCTCGGGCTGAAGGTTTCTCTGTACAGCCTTGCCATTGTCCTTCAGCCGTTTGTCATGCTTCTTCTGATTAGCGGGCTCGGTTTTTTTGATCTGTGGCTGAATTTCAGAAAATTGGAAACCAAAAAAAGTTTATAGGGCAGACATGTCCTAAGGAACAGATTAATATGAAGAAAGTAATCTTGAAAGAAACAATAGAATCACTGGGTATCATCGGCAGCGAGGTGACCGTTGCGGACGGTTACGCGCGCAACTATCTTCTGCCCCAGGACAAGGCTGTGCTGGCCACTCCTGCAAATCGCAGAGTCCTGGAACAGGAAAAGTCCAAATTTGAACTCCAGATCGCCAAAGAGAAAGGCATTGCCGAGGAGATGGCCAAAAGACTCGAAGGCGTTTCATGCAAAGTCGCGGCAAAAGTGAGCCATGAGGACCGTCTTTACGGTTCTGTCTCTTTGCGTGATGTTCTTGACGCCCTTGAAAAGGAGGGGGTCAAGCTTGACAAGCAGATGCTTCTGCTCAGTGAGCCTCTCAAAACTATCGGCACATTCAAAGTGCCTGTCCGTGTTTACAAGGATGTTGAGACTGAAATCACGGTTGAAGTCGTACCCGAATAATTGTCCCGGAGATATGAATGAAGGATGAAGGATGCAAATCCGGAGTTTGTCTTTTATCCTTCATAATTCATCTTTCATCCCTCCGGAATTTGTCTTCATCCTTCCGGAGTTTGCTTTTTCCGGTTGGGAGTGAAAACCTAAAACTTTCAGCTTCCAACCGGGAAATACAAACTGCCGAAGGGTGTGATCCGAGGCTGTCAGTTGAACTGACTTTCTGCATGCTGCTCATAAGATGTCAATGGTTGCATTATGTCAGAATTTTTTGCCGGCAGCCCTGAATTACATTCATAAATGAAGGATGCTGTTAAAAACCTGATTTCTTATTTTCCATCCAATGGCCCATAGCCACCAACTCCAAATCGTTAAGGATCCGCCCCAGGGTCGTCTTCCGCCAAACAATATTGAGGCCGAGGAATCGTTGCTCGGCGCAGTTATTCTTGATAACAGCACACTGCTTGATATCATTGAAATTCTCTCTCCGGAAGATTTCTACAAGCCCGCGCATCAGAAAATCTTCACTGCCATAATAGAACTTTTCACAAAAGATGAGCCGATAGATATCACAACCCTTCTCAACATCCTGAGAGAGAAAAAGCAGTTGGAAAAGATCGGCGGGGCGGCCTACCTGGCGTACCTGATGCATGAGGTGCCGCTTGCTGTCAACGCGCCGCATTATGCCAAGATCGTCCGTGACAAGGCATGTCTGAGACGCCTTATCGAAAAGGCGAACACCATTACCGCTCGATGCTATAATGATGAGGGTAATGTTGACGATGTCATTGATTTTGCAGAAAACGCCGTTTTTGAAATATCGGAAGATAAGATCAACCCCTCATTTCATCCGATCAGCAGAATTGTTGACATCGCCATTGACATGATCGAAGCCCGCCAGGGGAATCAGGCTCTGGTAACCGGTGTTCCCACGGGGTTCGGCAAATTGGACGAAATGACAGCGGGTTTTCAGCCGTCTGATCTGATTATCATTGCCGCGCGGCCGAGCATGGGGAAAACTGCCTTTGCTCTGAATATTGCAAGGAACGCGGCGGTTGACAGCGGCGTCCCGGTTGCCATATTTTCACTTGAGATGTCAAAGGAGCAGCTAGGTATGCGCATACTCTGTGCCGAGGCCAAAGTGGATTCATCCAGTCTGAGACGAGGCTTTCTGGGCAAGGATGAGTGGCGCCGCATCACAGACGCGAGCAGCGTCCTGACCAACATACCGATATTCATAGACGATTCACCCGGCATCTCAGCCATTGAAATAAGAGCCAAATCCCGCAGGCTCAAGCTGAATGAAGACATCGGTCTGATCATTATCGACTATCTGCAGCTCATCAGAGGCCGCTCGTCAACGGAGCGGAGAGATCTTGAAATCGCTGAAATATCGAGATCCCTGAAAGCACTGGCCAAAGAACTGAACATCCCTGTGGTGGCGCTCTCCCAGTTGAACAGGAAGCTGGAAGAACGCGCAGATAAGCGGCCCCTGCTGTCGGATCTGAGAGAAAGCGGGAGCTTGGAACAGGACAGCGACGTAGTTGCATTCATTTACAGAGAAGAAGTCTATTCCAAAGAGACAAAGGATACTGACGGGAATCTGATTCCCAACCCGAACCACGGCAAGGCTGAAATCATCCTCGGCAAACAGAGGAACGGCCCTATCGGAACAGTACATCTGGCATTTTTAAATACTTTCACACGATTTGAAAATGCGGCACCGGAGCACATGGTGGATGGTTGATGATGGATGCTTGATACTTGATACTTGATGCTTGATGCTTGATGCTTGATGCTGGATGCTGGATGCTGGATGCTGGATGCTGGATGCTGGATGCTGGATGCTGGATGCTTGATGCTTGATGCTTGATATTTGATGCTTGATACTTGATACTTGAACTTGAAGTGTTCAAGTTTAAGAGCATCTTGCATCTTGACAGATTAAGCATCAATGTATTAAGTATCAAGTATCAATGTATCGAGCATCAAGCATCAAGCATCAATGTATCGAGCATCAAGCATCAAGCATCAAGCATCAAGCATCAAGCATCAAGCATCAATATATCAAGCATCAAGCATCAAGCATCAATATATCAAGCATCAAGCATCAAGCATCAATATATCAAGCATCAAGTATCAAGCATCAATGTATCAAACATCAAACATCAAACATCAAACATCAAACTTATGAAACATCTTTTCGGAAATACCAGCGGGCTGAAAGCAAATCAGCTCCGCAGACTTGAAAAATTGTATCGCCGGCGCGTTCCGCCTGAATTTCTTATCACATTGGACTTGGCGCGTGAGATCAGCGGACTTTCCCATGAAATTCACCGTCAGATCGGCGTTCTGATCAACCGTATGGGACAGATCGCGTATGTCATTGCAGGGGACCGGCAGCGGATTGTTATTCCGGATACGGATGAATACCGAACCGCTCCGGGCCGTCTCAGGGGGCTGAGATGTGTCCATACCCATCTCCGCGCAGATGAGGCGCTTACAGGGGATGATCTTGCAGATCTTGCCCTTCTGAGACTCGACATGATGGCGGCTGTCACAATCACTCCGGACGGCCAGCCGCAGCGGATCTATATGGGACACATCCTGCCAGAAAGTTCCGAAGGTGTCCCTTACCGGCTGCTTCCGTCCCTGCGTCCTGATCAGTTGGATATCGGATGCCTGGATCTTATTCAGGCATTGGAGACCGAACTCGCCCGTATTCGGGCATTATACGACTCAGGCACCGGAAAAGAACGCGCCCTTCTTGTCAGTGTGAGCACAGCGCCCCGGCGCATCGCGGAAGAATCTCTGGCAGAGCTTGAAGAGTTGGCGGTATCCGGCGGCATTGAGGCAGCGGATATCGTGCTTCAGCAGCGGAAAAAAATTGATTCCCGGTTTCTGATGGGGCGCGGAAAACTCCAGGAACTAACCATCCTGGCCCTCCAGAAGGGCGCGAACCTGATCATCTTCGACCAGGAACTGAACGCGTCCCAGATCCGTTCCATTACGGATCAGATCGACCTGAAAGTCATTGACAGGACTCAGTTGATCCTCGATATCTTTGCCCAGCGCGCACAGACCCGGGAGGGGAAACTTCAGGTCGAGCTTGCCCAGTTGAAGTATCTTCTGCCCCGGCTGGTCACAAAGAACACGGCCATGTCCCGTCTGACCGGCGGCATCGGAGGCCGCGGCCCGGGTGAGACCAAGCTGGAGATTAACCGCAGGCGGGTCCGGGACCGCATAACCCGGCTGGGGAACGAACTGTCGCTGGTAAGAAAACAGCGCAAACAGCAGAAGGCAAGGCGGGATAAAAAGGGCCTTCCGATCATTTCCATCATCGGATACACCAACGCGGGGAAGTCAACCCTTCTGAACACCCTGACAAAAAGCAGCGTCCTCGCGGAGAGCCGGCTTTTTGCCACTTTGGACCCGTCAAGCAGGCGCCTGAGATTTCCGCGAGACACACAGGTCATTATCACAGACACGGTGGGGTTCATCAATGACCTTCCCAAAGACCTGATGGTCGCGTTCCGCGCCACCTTGGAAGAACTCGAAAGCGCGGACCTCCTGATCCATCTGATTGATATCAGCAATCCCCGTTTTGAAGCCCAGATCAAATCGGTGGAGCGCATCATTGCGGACCTTAATTTGGACGGCATCCCTATGATACGGTGCCTGAACAAGCAGGATATGGTAGAAAAAGAGACCGTTGAACAACTTGTCAGAACCCTTGGCGGGATAGCCGTTTCTGCCAATGACAGATCAACTTTAATGCCCCTTATTGAAAAGATGGAGATGATGACAGAACAAAGAAGACGGCCGGGAAATCAGTCATAAGTACCTGGCCATAAATTTTCGGGTATCTTCTTATAATAGAAAATACTGGAAAACTTTCGGCCAGGTACTTAACCGACAATTTCTGAGCGGCGATGTAAGAAAAAAATTTTTTTGTGTATATTAAAAATACAGCTTGCATTACAGTCCGAAATATTGTAATATCAGTAAACCTGAAAGTATGGTTAATCTGTAACATCAGGAACTGTCATTCCGGTTTACATTTTACAGTAGAACGATTTTTTAAATCGTTCAGAACAGCCCGCACTGTAGAACGATTTTTCAAATCGTTCACAACAGCCCGCACTGTAGAACGATTTTTCAAATCGTTCACAACAGCCCGAGCTGTAGAACGATTTTTCAAATCGTTCACAACAGCCCGAGCTGTAGAACGATTTTTCAAATCGCTCACAACAGCCCGTACTGTAGAACGATTTTTCAAATCGTTCAGAACTGTAGAACGATTTTTCAAATCGTTCAGAACAGCCTGTAGAACGATTTTTCAAATCGCTCAGAACAGCCTGTAGAACGATTTTTCAAATCGTTCAGAACAGCCTGTAGAACGATTTTTCAAATCGTTCAGAACAGCCCGAGCTACAGAACGATTTTTCAAATCGTTCAGAACAGCCTGTAGAACGATTTTTCAAATCGTTCAGAACAGCCCGTACTGTAGAACGATTTTTCAAATCGTTCAGAACAGCCCGTACTGTAGAACGATTTTTCAAATCGTTCAGAACAGCCCGTAGAACGATTTTTCAAATCGTTCACAACAGCCTGTAGAACGATTTTTCAAATCGTTCACAACAGCCTGTAGAACGATTTTTCAAATCGTTCAGAACAGCCCGTACTGTAGAACGATTTTTCAAATCGTTCAGAACAGCCCGTACTGTAGAACGATTTTTCAAATCGTTCAGAACAGCCCGTACTGTAGAACGATTTTTCAAATCGTTCAGAACAGCCTGTAGAACGATTTTTCAAATCGTTCAAAACAGTCTGTAAAATTGTCCCGCGGGTCAGAAAAAGTGTAAACCACTTTTCAGTCTTTATGAAAGACGACCAAATTTCAAATTTCAAATTTCGAGTTTTAAAATGAAGATATTGCCTTTAATCATAGCGGTCATCATTTTTTTCTGTCCGCTGTTTCATACGATGGCTGATGAGATCAGTTTTGATCTCAGAAGCTATGTCAGGGATACTTCTTTTTTCAAACTCCGAAGCGACGAAGAGACTGACAAACCGCCGATTTCCCTTTTTTCGACGCACCCTGAATATTATCCGTACACTCTGAACAACGGCTATCTCTATGATGCTGATATGCAATCGCAGGAAAATTACGGCTCTTTCTGTCCCGGGGATATCAAATTTCGCTTCGGCCGGCAGAAGTATTTCACCGGAACCGGTTACGGATGGAATCCCACCGATCTCTTTAACCCGAAAAACATCTTTGACCCCATATATGAAACCGAAGCGATTGACAGCGCGTTCATATCCTATTCTTTCGGAGGCGAAAATGAAATCAGCGCCTTTTATTCCTTCGGGGATAAAAGGGATGATGAAGCGTATTCAGAAACCGGAGATTACCAGCTTAGAATGAAGACCCATACGGATGTGCTGGACCTGGCCATTCATTATACAGAAGCAAAGCGGAATCAGACGAACTATGAGGGACTGATCACAGGTGATGTGTCATCTGAAGAGGCAACCATACCGGTCAGATGGCAACTGCTCGCGGCCGGGGTGAGCAGCAGAATCGGAAAGGTCGGCGTTCATGCCGAAGGCGGCCACGCGTGGCTCAGTCTTGACAAAGAAACGGAACAGGTGGACGCGAATATCTTTTCAAAAGATTATTCCAGCTTTCTTGTCGGCGTTGATTATACGTTTGAAAACGAATTATATCTGGTCTTGGAGTATTACCAGGAAGGCCGGGGAAAAACCTCCCCTGGTGAATATTCCTCAAATGACAGATTTGCATATCTCTCCAATGAACGCGGTGCCATCGGCAGGAATAATGTTTTCTTGGGAGCAAAATATCCGATTGCCGACATGACCTCGGTTGAACTTTACAACATCATCAATGCAAACGACCCCTCTGTCATTGTCAACCCCTGGCTTATCTGGAGCACAGGAATTGACTTTACCGTGAAGTTCTCCGCCCGGTTCCCTGTGGGAAAAGAAGAAAGCTCCGTCGGACAGATGAAGCCCTCTGCTTTTGCACACATCCAACTGAATTTTTAATCTGCCTTGAACTTAAACTTAAACTTGAACTTGAACTTAAACTTGAACTTGAACTTGAACTGAATCTGCCCGTAAATGAATGTTCGGGTTCAAGTTCACGTTTACGTTCATGTTCAAGTTCAAGTTCAAGTTCATGTTCATGTTCGTGGCCTCTATCTGACATCCAACTGCTCTTTAAGCCAGTCCCGGACTTCCCCTTCAACTGCATAGACTCCCTTGTGACTCCCCCCGGATTTCATGAAACGATCTTCCAAATCTTCAGGCATGGTGATCTGAGCCAGTTCAACCGCTTCTTCCGAGTTCCGGCGGATAAGGTAGATAACGGGGGTTTCCTTCCAAGTGTTCACCACAAAATAATGGCTGAAATCATCCTTGGAGCGAATCACATAATTGCCACGCGCCCAGTTATTTCCCCACTCAAGATAAAGCCTGACCGCCTCCTCGGGGGTCATCTCCCAGTCAATGGAATTAACCAAGTCCATATCTTTTCGTATATCTTCCAGTTGCATCATGGCGAGCCTCCTTCATGTTAGCATTACATCATAAATTCATAACATAACATCTTTAAACCGATAGTCAAGTTCGTAGTTCCGCCTTTAGGCGGCGGATACCTGTCACACCGAAATCATTTGCCCTCATTCCCCCGCTTCACCCAGAGTTCCTTCCCCCTGAAGACAACGGCAAGCTTCAGAATTTTCCGTATCCCCGCGGCTTCGAGTTCCGCTGCGTAGCCTCTCTTCTCAATCTGTTCCAGGGCTTCCCTCAGGGCATCCTCCGGGGTTTTCATCTTTCTTTTCTTTTTCCCCTTCTTTTTCTTCTTCCCCTTCCCCTTCCTCTTCCCCTTCTTCTCATCATCATCCAGCCGCTTGAATTCAATGATAATCCCCTGTCCATCCGGATCTTCCGGCTTCATCATCAGATCGTACCTGCCGTAGCCCGACTCCCGGTTGGAGCGTATCTCGTACTTCCCCGAGAGCCGGACGAGCATCCCGAGAACCAGGGCGTGATAGACCTTCTCCGGCTCGCCGGCGAGGTCATGGTAACTCATGATCCGCATGACGATCACACGGAGCATCCGCTCAAACAGGATCACATCACCGTTCTCCAGCGCGCCCAGCATCTCCTCAAGCTGATTCGACCTCACTTTTTCGGCGAACCACCGTTCGATCATCTCCTCATATGCGACACGCACCTCCTCGTTGGGTATTCTCAGGTCATAGAAATTTCTGCGGATCTCCGGCCCGGTGACCTTCAGATATCCGCTGAACAGCAGAAAACTCCACAGAAGATCGTCCCGTGTTTTCAGGTCCCTCATAATGATGCTGTCATACACCGGCTTTGTGATCGCCCCGCCTTCGAGCAACTGCCCCAGCTCCTCCCGCAGCTCGCTGCCTTCCCGGGTTGCCAGCCTCTCAATGATCTCCGTGTCGCCGGTGTTCACCCACCAGGGACGGGCCTTCCGCCGTTTTTTCGCCGCGTAATTCATGACGGACCAGGGATTGTAGATCACCTCGTCTCCGAAAAGATAGCCGTTGTACCAGTGCGAAACCTCGTCGTAACCGTCCGAAAGCCCGTAATCCGCCAGCAGGGACCGCACCTCGTCATCCGTGAATCCGAAAGCGGATTTGAACTCCTCATCCAGCAGCGTGTAAACCCCCGGGTTGTTCAGACCCGAAAAGACCGATTCCTTGGCAACCCTCAGAATACCGGTGAGAACGCCCTTGAACAGATTCTCATTGTCCTTGAGACCGCCGCTCAGAAAATTCCGTATGAAAGCGACAGCCTCCTTGTAATATCCGTTAGCATAGCCGGAATGGAGGGGCGTGTCATATTCGTCGATCAGGATAACGGTCCGTTCATCATGGTAACGCCGCAGATATGCGCTCAGATTGCCTATTGACCATTCATCATCTGTCTGCCGGGATTTACCATCCAGAATTCTCTGAACATATCTCTTCTCCTCCGGAAACAGCACGTCGCTGTCCAGCAGATACCGATGCCGGGCATATTCTTTATATATGACCAACTGCATCATGGCGAGACATTCCGGCCACCGCCGATGTTTCACATCCTTGAAAGTCATGTAAATCACCGGATATCTCCCCTGATGCGCTTCAAAAACCTCGTCGTTGCGGACAGCCAGACCGTCAAACAGCGCGCTTTGGTCTTCCCCGCTCTTCTCGAAAAAATACCGCAGCATGCTCAGATTCAGCGTCTTGCCGAACCGACGAGGGCGGGGGATCAGAAGCACTTCTGACGGGTCGTCGATGACGTCACGGACAAACCGGGATTTGTCAATGTAGTGATAATTGTTTTCACGCAGCTTTCTGAAATCGGATGTGCCGACGGGTAATTTCTTTTTGGGTTTTTGTCCGTTATTCATTTTGCTCTTCTCCTGTTTCCCCCTGCTTCACCCAGAGTTCCTTCCCCCTGAAGACAACGGCAAGCTTCAGAATTTTCCGTATCCCCGCGGCTTCGAGTTCAGCGGCGTAGCCTCTCTTCTCAATCTGTTCCAGGGCTTCCCTCAGAGCATCCTCCGGGGTTTTCATCTTTTTTTTCTTTTTCCCCTTCTTTTTTTTCTTTTTCCCCTTCTTCTTCTCATCATCATCCAGCCGCTTGAATTCAATGATAATCCCCCGGCCCCCCGGATCTTCCGGCTTCATCATCAGGTCGTACCGACCGTAGCCCGACTCCCGGTTGGAGCGTATCTCGTACTTTCCCGAGAGCCGGACGAGCATCCCGAGAACCAGGGCGTGATAGACCTTCTCCGGCTCGCCGGCGAGGTCATGGTAACTCATGATCCGCATGACGATCACACGGAGCATCCGTTCAAACAGGACCACATCCCCGCTCTCCAGAGCGCCCAGCATCTCCTCAAGCTGATTCGACCTCACCTTTTCGGCGAACCACCGTTCGATCATCTCCTCATATGCGACACGCACCTCCTCGTTGGGTATTCTCAGGTCATAGAAATTTCTGCGGATCTCCGGCCCGGTGACCTTCAGATATCCGCTGAACAGCAGAAAACTCCACAGAAGATCGTCCCGTGTCTTCAGATCCCTCATAATGATGCTGTCATACACCGGCTTTGTGATCGCCCCGCCTTCGAGCAACTGCCCCAGCTCCTCCCGCAGCTCGCCGCCTTCCCGGGTTGCCAGCCTCTCAATGATCTCCGTGTCGCCGGTGTTCACCCACCAGGGACGGGCCTTCCGCCGTTTTTTCGCCGCGTAGTTCATGACGGACCAGGGATTGTAGATCACCTCGTCTCCGAAAAGATAGCCGTTGTACCAGTGCGAAACCTCGTCGTAACCGTCCGAAAGCCCGTAATCCGCCAGCAGGGACCGCACCTCGTCATCCGTGAATCCGAAAGCGGATTTGAACTCCTCATCCAGCAGCGTGTAAACGCCCGGGTTGTTCAGACCCGAAAAGACCGATTCCTTGGCCACTCTGAGAATGCCGGTCAGGACGCCTTTGAACAGATGCGGATTGTCCTTGAGACCGCCGCCCAGAAAATTCCGTATGAAACTGATAACTTCTTCGTAATATCCCTCGGCATATCCTGCGTGTAGCGGCGTATCATACTCGTCAATGAGAATAACGACTTTTTCACGACTGTGTTCAAAGCTGCATTCGCTCAGAAACCTCAGCGAATCCTCGCATTCCTCGAGGCTCGCTGTCTTTTCCAGAAACCGCCGGACAAGTTTTCTGTCCGTTTCGTCAGAAATGTCCGATGAGAGAAACATATCCCTTCGTTCTCTGAAGAGAGTGCGTATCATCCCTGTAATTTTTCTGTAACAGGCATCCCAGCTTCTTTCCTTGACATCCTTGAATGTCATCCAGATCACCGGATATCTCCCCTGATGCGCTTCAAAAACCTCATCATTCCGGACAGCCAGACCGTCAAACAGCGCGCTCCGATCTTCCCCGCTCTTCTCGAAAAAATACCGCAGCATGCTCAGATTCAGCGTCTTGCCGAACCGACGCGGGCGGGGGATCAGAAGCACTTCTGACGAGTCGTCGATGACGTCACGGACAAACCGGGATTTGTCAATGTAGTGATAATTGTTTTCACGCAGCTTTCTGAAATCGGATGTGCCGATGGGCAGTTTCTTTTTGGGTTTTTGTCCGTTATTCATTTTATTCTCCTTCAAAAACCGGGTTTCTCATTTTCTGAACCAGATACCCATCCATCATCAGATGAACGATATGGTGGATAACACAGAAACCGAGAGCCAGTCCGTGCTGAGGGAAAAGAGATACCTGTAAGATAATGGAGAGCGTCAGCGTTTTCTGCGCTCCCATAAACAGAACACTCTCCCGCCTGCCCCGTTTCAGTTTGAAAAGCCTGATAAAAAGTGCCGCGCAGGCCAGCAATGCGGCGTGAAAGGCAAATGCCAGAAAAAGGATGCTTCCTATCATTTCTTTGCCGTCAATAATCGCCTCTCTTGTCTGAGACAGAGCCATCCATACAATGATGAGGATAAGGCACTGATTGACAATCTGTAATTCTGATTCAAATTTTTCCGAGCAGACGTTTGTATAAAATCTTATTCCCAATCCCAGGCAGAGCGGGACAAGTACCAGAAACCCGAGTTTTGTCATAATTGCCAGTTTGTCAATGGAGACCGCTGTTCCCCCGTCAACCTGTTCCAGGAGGAGCGAAAGGGTGAGGGGAATTGTAAGAATCGAAAGCCCGTTGGACACGATGGTGATCGCCAGCGCGTGGGCCATGTTGCCGCCCGCGGCCCCGGTCATCACAACGCCGCTGCTCAGAGTCGTCGGCATCACTGCCACCAGAAAAAGCCCGATCCGGATGCCCGTATCCAGCGGCATTATGGCAAAGCAGGCACCGATTACGGGCGCGGCAATAAAAATAACCCCCAGCGCGACGAGGATGCCTGTGATATCTGACATGCCTGACTTTATCTGGCCTGCATTCAGCATCATGCCTGAAAAAATGAATATCAGAAAAATAGCGGTATCCGGTCCCCGACGAATCTTCAGCCACTTGCCAATATCTGAAACAGTTCCCTGTGTATCTCCGATAGTTATGGCAAAGAGCAGTAAAAGCCCGATGAGGAACCAGTATTTTTTTATGAGATGCAACTCTCTCTTCTCCCCCGGATTACATTCCGATCAGGCTGATCTGCTTCCCATCCTGCTGTACTTCCTTGCGAGATATCCGCTCCTCCCAGGAAACCTTCGGATTTGTTTCAAACAGGATCAGATATCCGTGATCCATTTCCAGTCGGCTCAGATAGCGGGCTGCCTGCTCAAGTCCTTCTTCCTTGGAATACTTGTCCCACCGCAGTTTCAGTTCGATGAGGAAATGGTCCGGTCCGAATTCCACCAGCAGATCGCAACGGCCGTTCCCCACCGCCATCTCCCGCTCAATATTGCCGCCGGCATTGATTATCCGCTGAAGAAAAGCCATCAGCAGGAGCTGGCGTCCGACTTCCCGGAAGTCATATTTCTCAAGCCACGCGTCTGAATGACGGCGGTAGAACTTCTGAAAGGCTCCGAGCAGCGCGTCCATGTCTAACCGACCGTCCCTGACATACCATGCCTGATCAACAAGGTCTTGGTTGAAAGAGAGCTGCCAACTGTAGTTCAGCACCCTGGGAATGATCTCCGCATAGATGGGATTCGCAAATTTTACAGGTGCCTGACGGGTAATCAGTCCGAGGTCCTGAACATAAGCGATGTCGTCATTCAGGCGGTCCGAGACCAGAGTCTCTCCGCCGATGATCGCCTGGACCACATTTTTCACCGCGGGTTCTCTCAGTTTGTCTATAAGGCTGTCCAAGTGGGTGTCCCGGCGCTGGATTAACTCCTGCCTGGCCTGGGCAACGTGAGCACGCGTGATGGTCACACTGTAGTCCTTCCTCAGAATTTCAAAAACGATCTGATTGGCAAGAGCATTGGTCAGCCATGGCTGTCCCTGTGTGAGACGGAAAATTTCATCCCTGACCGCTTTGGTGAAAACTTGGCCGGTTTCCGCGGTATGCATATCCAGCAGGGTTTCGACGTTGGGCTGAGTGAATCCCTCCATAAAAACGGATTTCGTTTTAATATTAAAGGGCGAGCCCGTGCCCAGGCTGTTCCGCTCCGGCCTGATGCGGATTTTGTAATCCCGCACATCCCTCAGCCCCACCAGTGCGACGGAATGGGGAAAGCCTTTGGGACGGGCTTCGAATCCGGAGCGCAACTGTCGCAGGAGCGCCAGAAACAGATCATCAAGCAGGGAATCAGCCTCGTCTATGAACAGAACGACAGGTTTGGAGTTATTCTCAGACCACCGACTCAGATATCCCCGCAACTGTCCCTTTGAAAATGTCTCTTTGTCCAGCTTGGCGGTGGGTTCCGGCCGTTCGTTTTCAGGAAGGTGGAATCTGGCTTGGTCATAGATGGCGTTTGCGGCGATCATCATTGCGTGAGCCGGGTCCATCCCGCTGGCCGCCTCCTGGATATTTACCGTAAGGGCCGTGTATTTCCCCTCTTTGTTGAGATGGTTCATCAGGGCGTACAAAAAAGTGGTTTTCCCGGTCTGGCGGGGAGCGTGGATCACAAAATAGTGCTTCTCCTCGATCAGTTCTCTGATCTGAGGGATACGGGGCAGTGAGTCAACCGTATAATGATCCCGAGGCCGGCAGGGGCCTGCTGTGTTGAAGAATCTGGCCATGTTTTCTCTCCTTTCTGTTTCGTATCTTCTGAGTTTAAAAAAATTCAGTTTTAGTTTATTCGGCTATCAACATAAAGCGGGACATTTTTGTAACAATTTATACCACGGAACACACGAAATAAGCGAAACACACGAAACAGGAAACGGGGACCCGGTTGCGGGCGTGAATTTTTCGTGTCTTTTTCGTGTCTTTCGTGGTTTGACACAGGCTGTCCCGGCTTAGATTGGTAGCCGTTTATTCGTTTATCCAAGTTTGAAAATCCGGGGAAGTCTCTTTTTCCAGTTACGCGTCCCGTAGGTTTTCATTAACTTCAGAGCATCAGGTGAAATCTGATAGCACCATTTTGGACTGTTAACAGGCCGGTCCGGCTGATCAGGATTCAATACAACCAGCCCCGCATCCGCAAACTGATGCATGGTATGCCGGCGAATCGTTTCCCGGGTATTCGGGGCATAACCCTTTTGCTGATTATAACGGATTTAGAGGCCCTTACTGACCACCCTCCAGAAGCTTCCCGCTTTTCTTTTTTTCCGTGATTCCCTGAGAGATTACCAGTTTCTTACCGGCCTCTATTCCGTCATTTAACACATTTGCATCCTGGCTTGAAATCCTGCGACTGAAGCGGGTTGTGCGCGGATATTTATATTTGATGTATTTCCTGAGCAGAGGATCTTCAATCCTGACAAGTTCAGACGCATCATTCCCCTCTTTGTTCTCCTTTTCACTGGCTTGTGATTCCAGCTTGGACTGGAATCCCTCAATAATGCCTGCCGCAAAGTCGGTCTTGCGGTGGTGGTTCAGCCTTTTTTTCCTGTTATATTCAGCCCACCGGGAATCAATAAAGCGCGTAACAAAATCATAGATGTAAGCGGCTATCTTTATATTCTGAACCGTCCCGCTGATCTCCAAGACACGCCCCATTTTTCCCTTTTCAACAACATACGCGGACGCCCATATCCCTTCCACAAAATAGAAATCCTGTATCAGATGCGCAAGGTGATATTCTTCACGGCGGTGGCGAAGCGCGGGTTTGCCGACAAATATGCTGACGAAATCGCGATGTTCATTCCGCTCAAGAAGATCGATATTATACTTTGCAATGAGTTCACGGGCTTTGAGCATGGCGGCCTCGGCTTCATGGGGGTTGCAGCTTTCGGCAAGGGCCATCAGTTTCTTTATGCGAAGCATTATCTTATCCCGGGCGTCCTGCGATTCTCCGAAAATCCGTTCGTGCAATGTTCTGTATGTTCCCGAAGCTTTCGGATTGGCCCGGAGAAGCGCGCAGGCTTTCTGAAACGTCGGCCCGTGCGGCGGTTCGTCACAGACCCCCAGGACCTCCTCAGCCAACTGATGGGCCATTTCATGCCCGAGCACATCACAAACGCTGTCCCAGGGATGATTAACGACCAGATCCCGACTCAGGCAGATCTCGCGTTTTTTCCGGCTCCAATACCCCAGCCTGCTTTTCATGTCCCTGAGACAAAACAGAGGCTTTCGCATCAGATTTCTGTGAGCCGGCACCAACACCCATATCGCTGCTTCCCATTCACAGACAAGGCCGTGAAGAATACGAAGCTCCAGCTTTTCCTGAACAAGTTTTTTTCTGTTGTTTTGTAAACGCATAATCAAATATTCTGATTATAACGGATTTGGGGGAGCCTTGAACTTGAACGTGAACTTGAACTTGAACCATAAGGGTAAACTTAGGGATTCCCAATCTTAATCCTGTTCTTGCTCTTGCTCTTGCTCTTTATCTTTATCAAACGGACATGACAGGATTAAGATTAAGAGCAAGAGCAAGATAAAGATAAAGATAAAGATAAAGATAAAGAGCAAGTCCTAAGTTTACACTTATGGAACTTGAACTTATACTTGAACCTGAACCGTTCACGTTCACGTTCAAGGCATTCCCTAAATCCGTTATAATCAGCAAATATTAATGAAGGGGATATGCCCCCGTGGTTTAAAAGTTATAGTTTGAACCGCTTCACAATCTCCGAAAGCGCGGCCGCCATTTCAGAAAGTCTCCTTGATGACGCATTTGTCCTGCCGGCCCCCGCGGCTGTCTCTTTTGATGCGGCGCTGATCCCATGTATGTTTTCGGAAATGTTCTGAACGCCCCGGGCTGCCTCGCCCGAAGAATCGGCAACATCCCTTATCCCTTTTGCCATCTCTTCCACATGCATGGCTGCTTCTTTTGCCGTTTTGGAAGTTTTAACCGTGGCTTTGGCGATCTCTTCAACCAGCTTTGAGGATTCATTGGCTTTCTCGGCAACAATTTTAAGTTCCTCGGCATTGCCTGAGACAGATTTTGAAATCTCATTGGCGGTGGCAGTCTGTTCTTCAGACGAAGCCGCTATGAATTCATTGATCTCCGCGATTTCGGTGATGATTTTGCTGATTTCCCTGACGGCCTCAACCACCCCGTCGGTGCTCTTCTGAATCTGCCGGATATGTTCCGCAATCTCATCGGTCGCGTCCGCGGATTGCTTTGCCAGTTCCTTGACTTCGCCTGCCACCACTGCGAATCCCCTGCCGGCTTCTCCTGCTCCGGCCGCTTCGATGGTGGCGTTTAAGGCCAGCATGTTTGTCTGATCCGCAATATCCTTGATCACGCTGACCACTTTGCCGATCTGATTGGACGCGGAAAGCAGCGCGTTCATCCTGACATTGATATCCTGGGTTCGCTGACTGGCGTTTTGAGAGATTCTGTTCGCCTTACCGGTATTCTCAGCCACATCATTCAGTGAAGTCGTCATCTCCTCTATCGCGGCGGCCACATTTCTGACTCCGGCGAAAATCTCATCCCCTGATTTCGCCATATCCTTCACGTTTGCAGATGTTCTCTGGGCAAACTCGGCCATCTTTGTCAGGGTGAGAGATATTTCATCCGTCATGGCCGAGATATTGGTTACCGAAGCGCTTGCCTGCTCCGTTGCCGAGGCCACTGTTTCGACATTTGCAGCCACCTGTTCGGAGGATGCCGCTACCGTATCTGCCTGAAGATTCATGTCATCCGCGGATGAGGCCATCTCCGTGGAAATCCCTGACATATCTCCGGCTGACGAATAGAGGCTGTCTGTGGCATCTGCCAGTTCCGCCATAATATCTCTCAAATTGGAGATGGCGTTATTGAGGTCTTTCGCCATCCTGCCGATCTCGTCGTCACGGTCAAGGTCAAAGGCCGATGTCAGATCGCCTTCGGAAACATTTTTCAATATTTCGGAAACCCGTTTCAACGGGAGTGAAATACTGCGTATTGTAAAAAAACCGATCACGGCGATAACTGTAATCATCATAATGATTAAAAAAATAATATGACGGATTGCCATATCCGTCCCTTCCAGTGTCTCCTGACCGCTCTTCTTATTCTCCTCATCAATGATCTCCACGATGATCCCGATATTATCTCTTATCGTGCTGATGCCGGTTTTCGCCTCCGCGGTCAGTGCCTCGCACGATTTCCGCGCTTCAAATTGCTGCTCGCGGATTTTGAAAATCCCGTCTTCACCGATACCGGTCTTTGCAAGGGCCTTCATGTCCGCCTTAATTTGCTTATCCAGGGCCGAATATCCGATCCGGCTCACCTTTCCCATGAAGACCGGCAGATCGGAATTAAACAGGGCGAACATCTTTTTAACAGACAGGGAATTTTGTGAAGAAGCCGCGACAGAGAGAAAACCGGATATTTTTTCGGAATCTGCCAGCGCGTTCATCACATTCCTCAGCGTATCAACCTGAACGACAAGCGCATTCATACTTTCCATCGAACCGCTTCCTTCCTCCTCCGTGCTGATATCCCGTACTTCCTGGATATGTAACTGCAACTGGGTATTGGTGGCGTCAATCTTTTTTCTGAATTTCTTCCGGATACTGTCTTTATACTTGCTGATATGGCTGAATATGACCTTTCTCTTATCCTCCAGTTCGATCATATTCCGGGTGATCTCCAGAAGATCGTTAAGATTGTTCCCCAGATCGGATCGGATATTGTTCACCGAAACGATATGTTCTTTGATCACGTTATATTCTCCGCTCTTCTCAGATATCCGATCCTGAATATCCGACAGGAGCTGAATCTGTTTCTCTATTTCTGCCATTCTTTTTTTGAGATTCTCCCTGTGGGAATCGAGTTCATCACTGTTTGCGGCTTTCGGAATAATCAGAGAAAACGACTCCAGGGCCATGCCCAGCTCAGAGAGGTGCAGAGAGTTCTTTAATCGGGGTATATCCTCATCCTGAAACGCCAGGATTTCTGTATGACCCTTTTTAAACCCGCCCCAAGCGATGAATCCGACAACAAGGACCGCCAGAACGGAGGCAAAGAATGCGAAAAACAGACGTCCGCGCACACCAAAGGACTTTTTTATAATGAACGTCAATTTTTTATCTCCTTTCCAAAGAAACCAGGTCTTGGAACCCTTGAACTTAAACTTAAACTTGAACTTGAACTTGAACTTGAACTTGAACTTGAACCTTCAGACTTGAACTTTTGGTTCACGTTCACGTTCATGTTTAAGTTCAAGTTTACGTTCACGTTCACGGGATCCCAAAAGAAACTTGGTTTCTATCTCTAAGCAAACAGAAATTCATTCCAGCGCTGGACAGTGTAGTCATACTCAGACATCACGGTATTCCATACATAAACATTACTCAGGCGTTTCTCATAAGAACCGCCGTTGCGGATATCGCCGGATCTTACGGAGATATTGCCATCTGTTCCTCTGAGGTCTTCCGCGGCCGGTTTGCCTGCATACCAGTAATCCCATTCTGCTTCTGACATGTATTCTTTGGAGTTGGAGGGATTTGAGATATAATATCCCTGCCTCGAGATAAACGCTCCGGGCCAGCCAGACAGCCACCAGTTCATATATTCATAAGCCGCGTCAAGGGTTCGGCCTTTGGTCATTGCGGAAAGACACATAATTCCATGCCATGCTCGATACCCTTCTTTCGGGGCCGCGTAAACCACGGACATCCCTTGTCCGTTCAGTGTGGCGACCGCAGGGGAGAACATGCTTCCGATAACCGCTTCTCCGTTTTTGAAGAGCTCCGCGGACTCAGGGACCGAGCTCCAGAACCCGCTGAAGTGACCTTCTTTCTTCTTACGGATCAGGATGGCGAATAACTTGTCAATCTCCTCTCTGCTCATGTTTCCCATATCCCTGAAGGTTATCAGCCCTTTTGCCCGGGCCGCAAGGGCCGCATCGAAAACGCCGATGGTCGGCGCGTTCACCAGCATTACTTTGCCTTTGTATTTCTCATCCAGCAACCATCCCCAGCTTTCGGTTTTGTATGCCTCCCCTCTGGGAATGACTTTTGTGTTATACCCGAACGAATCCACATTATGAACATAAGGCATAAAGCTGATATTTCCGGTCTCCCGGGAGCCCAGCGATCCGTCCGCCCGAACGTGAGTAATGCGCACGGGCGCGTCGCCCATACCGATTTTGGCGTCCGGTGTGATCTTTCCGGTTTTTGTCAGGTTGTTCACCTGATCCCAGTATCTGAGCTTTTTTGTGGAGATGGGTTGGATCGATTTGGCTTTCCACAGCACCCTGATCGCATCGGACCAGTGCTCATACAGATCAAAAGACCCGGGATTATTCCGGCCTCGTTCTAATATTTCTGCTTCTCCTCTCGGCTCGAACACCAGTCTGATCCCGAGTTCTTTTTCCGCACGCTTACGAAGGACCTCCTGAAGCGTCACATGCGTTCCCAGCACTCGCAGCATGACTTTTCCTTTGGCGTGAACAAAGGGAGCGTTTACCGAGACCATCGCTCCGGCAACAGTTGAAGCGCTCTTTTTAAGAAAATCTCTTCTGTTTAACGGCTTCTGCAATACATTGTCTTTATCCATGAAATTATCCTCCTTATCACCTTTATCCTTATTGAAAACTACAAAGGAAGAAGCGATAATTCTTCTTCCCTTAAAAGACTCTGAATATCAAGAATGACTATTACACCGTCACCTGCCTTGGCGATACCTGAGATACAATCTATGTTCCTCATTTCGTAAATAAGCGGAAGCTCCTCAATATCTTCGCCTCTGACATTCAACACCTCTGAAACAGTATCCACTATCATACCGACCCGTTTTTCCTCTGTTTCTGTAATAATAATGCAATTCTTATCTGTATATTCATCAGATTCCATGTCAAATTTCAGTCTGAGATCGACGACCGGGATGATCCTTCCTCTGAGATTAACAACGCCTTTTATGAAGTCAGGTGCATGGGGAACTCTCGTGACAGGCATCATTTCGGTTATCTCCTTAACCTCTGACAGACAGATGGCATATCTGGTATCAGCCAGATTGAAAACCAGATATTTTTTAATTTGTTTTTTCTGGGCTTCGAGTTTTTCGCTGAGTTTGCGGATTTCTTCTTCCGCTCTTTTTCGCTCACTTTTATCATACACTGCGGTCAGGAGACAGGATTCACCGTTGAATGCCAGAGGCCGGCTGAATACTGTCAGCCATAAAAGCATTCCGTCCGCTTTTCTGCAACGAAGCTCAAGATCATCCGCGCACCCGTTTTTTTCGATGGCATCTATCAGCGGCTGGCGGTCGGAAGGCTTTTCATAGAAAAAATCAGTAGCCATGTTTCCTATAATTTCTTCCTTCGTAAGTCCGAGCAGAGAACAGAACTGGTCATTGACATATAATGCGGTACTGTCGGAAATTCGGCTGATGATAATTGACACAGGAATTGTCTGAAGAATGACGTCCGATATTTCTTTAAAACTATCCGCTTTGTCAAGCAATGCCTGCTCCACGCCGTCGGAATGTTCGGCAGACATTTCTATTAGGATTTCCAGATCACCTTTTTCTTCATTCAGCCTTTCGTTTTCTTCTTTTAATACCGCGTTTTCCTTTTCGACCTCTGCGATCTTCCTGAGCAGTTGTTCAGTTTTTTCATCTTTCATTATTATCTGAAACTCTTCTGTATGTACGGAACGCCAAAGTACAACTTTGGCACTCCGGATAGAAAACTACGGAAACCAGGTTTTTGAAAAAAACTGCTGATGATAACGCTTTTAGGGGAGGCCGCTCTTTCCTTGCACTTACACTTGCACTTGCACTTAAACTTGCACTTAAATTGCACCTGCCCTCAAACCCGCACTCCGACCTGAGCGTGCTCCGTTAATGAATGGTCGGAGTCTGAGTGCAAGTGCAAGTTTAAGTCCAAGTGCAAGTTTAAGTCCAAGACAAGGGCCTTCCCCAAATCCGTTATAATCAGAAAACTTGGTTTTTCGGGATCCGCTCAATCCAATTTCAGTTCCAAAGTAGGCATAAGTTTCATTACGCCCTTTATTGACCTTTCCTGCCACGGGAATGCTTTGCTGCAATGAACGACAAATTTGCTCGCCCCTTTTTTCCGTACCTTGATGACCAGTCCCGCCCCTATTGTTGTGATACCTGAACTGTTCAGAAATTCCAGTTCTCTGATATCCAGCACAATCGTTTCCGGCGTCTCATTGACAACATCCTGAAACAGCTTTGCAACTGATTTGTAAGCCTCTTTCCCTCTCAGGTCCATGACACCTTCGCATGTGATTGTCCCTGTTGAAGAGTTATAGCTGACTTTATAATTTTCATCTGCTATCTGCATATGATTACCTCCGAGTGGTTATAAATTATTCCTCACAACAGGCAGTCGCGCCATTGTGGTCGCTATATGTATTCCTGAATCTTCGTGTTCCTCAAACTTCCACGCCAGACAGGCGCCATAGTCAAGGATAATCGTCAGAAATCCCATGTGGGATTCATCACTGTCATCATCCAAGGCGTTCTTTTCCATTTGTTCAACATATAATTCATCAGGATCACTGTCTGCCAGCTTTTTAATAAACTCCTGATATTCTCCGACAGCTTTGGGAGCGACGCTGTTTGTCACATAAAAATGCAACTCGTTTTCAGACATGCATAAAGCAATTCTTATCAGAATATCCGGTTCATGACTGAATTTTACCGCATTTCCGACCAGCTCTCCTGCAATGTAACGGACCGCATCCTTCATTTCAGCCTTTGAGGCTTTATTGGATGAGGGGAAAAACTTTCCCCAGAAGCTTGATAAAAACGAGGCTGACAGAGAACCGCTTTCCCATAATTCGTCTATGTTCAGGGTGGCTGCCTTGACTTTTATGAGCAGGTGTTCTTCACCGTCGTCCATTTCTGCAAAGTTCCCGAACAGTTTGACTTTATCGGGCATCGGCCTTCTCCTTTTGAGATTATTGGGATTATTGGGTGTGTCTCACTCCACCTGTCATTTCGGGCAAAATTGAAAAAACCTGATTATAACGGATTTGGGGAGCCCTTGCACTTAAACTTAAACTTAAACTTAAACTTGCACTTAAACTTAAACTTGCACTTGCACTTAAACTTGTCACCACCGCGCTCAGAGTGTGATCCGTTAGTGAGTGTCCGGGCATAAGTTTAAGTTTAAGTTTAAATGCAAGTGCAGGGCTCCCAAATCCGTTATAATCAGAAAAAAAACGGGACATTTTTTTCAACTCTGACCCGGAATCCGCTGTCATCACTGTCCCGACGAATTCCGGTCTGGAATCGATTCTGACCGGAACGACGATGGAACACACTCGGATTATTGTTTCATTATACGACTCTGATTAACCGGGACTTCATATAAAAGCAGAAATCCATGATATGACAGAAAAACCTGATGATCGGGTTACAGCAAATGTTATGAGTTTCGGAAACAGATTTGCTACCAGGACACTCAGTGCTTCCGCTTTGTTCGACCTGAGAAATCGAACTGCCGGCGATCCTTTGTCAGATCCGAGGCAATCGACAACGCGCTCACCATCAGGCCGATCAGAAAGCCCGCAATGACAGCGTTTTTTTTGTCTATAAATTTTTTCACATCTTCGTCAACATTCACATCCGCCTCTGTGGTCGTGAAAATATTCTGATTATAACGGTTTTAGGGGAGTCCGTGAACTTGAACTTATACCTGAACTTATACCTGAACCTGCCCGTAAAATGAATATTCAGGTTCATGTTCACGGGCAGCCTCCCCGAAAAGCGTTATAATCAGAAAATATTTTTGTCATATCAGCCATATTCATGTTTAACTGTATGAAATTATACAGCATGGCTGAGTACAGGACAAAAAGTGGATTCCAGGCCGGAAATGCCGGGAATCCTGCCGATTCCCGGCATTTCCGCCCGTTTTCAGGCCTCTGAAAATTTTCGACCTGTGCAGTTAGCCTCAGATTCTGCGTCCGAGCTTTCATATTCAGGATTTCAGCGGTGATTTTTCCTGAAAAATCAGATCGCAGCCGCCCTCTGCTTTTCAACTGCACAGGTCGAAACTTTTTGTCCTGTACACAGACAGCACGGTTTTTTTAACTTTTAGGTTTGCACGGATAAGTACCAAGCATAAATAAGTGTAAACTTAGGACTTGCTCCCAATTTTGCCCATGTCCATCCGAATTAAGAGCAGGAGTTCTTTTGAGAATCCCTATGGTTTTCCGACATTTGTGGTTTTAAAAACCTGACGGTCATGGCAACAGGAGTTTCAACTTTCAGCTTTTACCCGCAGATCAGACCAGAAATCTCCGGAAAACACAGAAAATCCGCACAGACCGTAGTACACCACTTTTAAGTTCGTCACCCCTGATGAACGGTCAAATGCTGTAACATCAGGCTTTCCAAACCCGCGTTAGGGGACGGATTTACGAAGTGATGCTCCGCGGTTCTCTGTAGTTTTTAAAAAACTTGATGATGGCATCCTTCATTTGTCAGTTTACACTTTGTGTGGAACGATTTTGTAAATCGTTCCGAACGACCTGCAAAGCCGTTCTTCAAGTCGGAAAAAGTGTAAACTATATTTCACCTTCTATGAAGGATGCCAACTTGATGATCGAGTACAATAGAAAGTGCAGAAACTTCTGAACGGGCACTTACCATCGGCCTTTACTGGCGCGGGCATCCTGCTCCGAAAACCGATCTTATCATACTGACAAAAAAATACAAACTTTTTATCATTTTATCATCTTCGGGTCAGCCAGAAGCCGAAGGGGATTTAGGGGAGACCGTGAACCTGAACCTGAACTTGGACTCATGCCTGAACCCGAACTTGCCCGTAAATGAATGTTCCTGATTCTGACGGATTTTGTGGTCCGAATCCATTTTTTAACGCGGAGGACCGCGGAGATTCGGAAGGGGTGATCCGCGTTTTCCTAACACATGCATGTTTCCTGATTCTGAGGGATTTTGTGGTCCGAATCCGTTTTTTTAACGCGGAGATTCGGAAGGGACTCCGCGATGATCTGCGGTGATCTGCCTTTTCCTGACCGCCTGAAATGAACTTGTCTCTGACATTTTTTTATCAGGGCTGACATTCTTTATCAGGGCCGACATTTTTTAAGTTTTCCAGGATTTTAAGTTCGTAGTTCCGCCTTTAGGCGGTGCGCACCGCCTAAAGGCGGAACTACGAACTTAAAAGTGTAAACCATAAATGAAGGATGATATTTTTTAAGTAGCCGGCACCTTCATCTGTTCAGTTTACATTTTATCGCGGAACGATTTTGCAACCGTTCCGAGCGACCTGCAAAGCCGTTCAGC
>JAUCGI010000259.1 GCA_030378035.1 Desulfobacterales bacterium HSG2 | reverse complement strand
GGTTCCGCCATTTACAGTGGCAATCGGCAAAGGCGTTTATCCGGATCTGGATGCCCTTCAGGATATGATCCGGGCCAAAACGTCAAAACTGACCGCGTTTGACGCGACCGCGCTCGCAAAAGACGCGGGGAATGTTCTGTCGCTGAATATGGTATTGGTCGGAGCCCTGATTCAGACAGGTATCCTTCCGCTGTCCGCGGAAGATGTTAAAGAAATCATCAAAACAAAAACCAAAAAAGCCTTTGTGGATACAAACCTGAAAGCGTTTGATCTTGGGTTTGGTGTTTGTGTTTAGTTGTTTTGTGTTTAGTTGTTTTGTGTTTAGTTGTTTTGTGTTTAGTTGTTTTGTGTTTAGTTGTTTTGTGTTTGGCGTCTATATCTATGCAAAACAACCAAACACCAAATACAAAACACCAAATACAAAACACCAAACACCAAAAGGAGAAATAAATATGCCTTGGAATGATAAATTTGAAGGCATGCCGGTTGAGGAGCTTCAGAATTTTCAATTGGAAAAACTCAGGGAAACCGTTGCCTGGGTCTGTGAACGGGTTCCTTTTTATAAAAAGCAGTTGGATGAAAAGGGGGTGAAGGCCGAGGATATCAGAAGTCTGGATGATGTCTCGGAACTTCCGGTTACGGTCAAGAATGACCTGAGAGACAATTATCCTTTCGGACTCTGTGCCGTTCCCATGAGCGACGTGGTTCGGATTCATGCGTCCTCAGGTACCACAGGTAAGCCGGTCACCGGTCCTTATACCGCTGGGGATATAGAACTGTTGGGCGAATGTATGGCCAGAAATTTCTGGGCCGCGGGAGTACAACCGGAGGATGTTGTGCAGATTGCTTTCGGCTATGGTCTGTTTACCGGAGGCCTGGGGTTCCATGAGGGAGCGACCCACATTAAGTGCGCCATTGTGCCGACAAGCTCCGGAATGACCCGGCGTCAGATCACGCTGATGCAGGATTTCAAAAGCAATGCCCTGTGCTGCACCCCTTCGTATGCGCTCACCATAGCTGAAAAGGCGGAGGAGATGGGGGTGAATCTCAGAGAGCTGCCTCTGCGGGCAGGTATCTTCGGAGCAGAGCCGTGGTCTGTGAGTATTCGTAAGGAGATTGAGGAACGCATGGGAATCCGGGCCATGGAGGCTTACGGGCTTACGGAACTCGGCGGCCCCGGGGTCGCGTTCGACTGTGAGGCCCAGGACGGACTTCATATCAATGAGGATTATTATCTGGCTGAGGTCGTGGATCCTGAGACCCTGAAACCGCTTCCGCATGGAGAGAAAGGAGAACTGATTTTCACCTCGCTTCAGCGGCGGGCCATGCCGATGCTCCGCTATCGCACCAAAGACATTACGCGGCTTCGCCGGGAGACCTGTGCATGCGGAAGAACCTTCGTCAAAATGGACAAGGTCCTCGGACGTACCGATGACATGATCATTATCAGCGGCGTGAATGTCTTTCCGTCCCAGATCGAGTCGCTTCTGCTCGATTTTGAGGAGGTGGAACCCCAGTATGTCCTTGTGGTACGCAAAAAGGGGTATCTGGATTATCTGACGGTCCGGGTGGAGGTGAAGAAAGAAGTCTATAACGCGGGACCGGATAAGGAGGCGGAGATAGAGAAGAAGATTGCTGACCATATCAGAGGAATGATGGGAATCGGCGTCAGGGTCAGAGTGATAGAGCCGGGACTCATTGCCCGCAGCGAAGGGAAGGCCATACGGGTTATTGATGAGCGGCCCAAGGAATGATCTACACGGATTGTGGATAAGAAAGGATTACGGATCAGACTGCCCTGAATCCTTTCTTACACAATCCGCACAGATTCCTAATTTATGAAGTTCATAAGTGTAAACTTTAAATCTCTTTATCTTTATCTTGCTCTTGCTCTTTATCTTTATCCTGATAAAGAGCAAGAGCAAGAGCAAGAGCAAGAGCAAGAGCAAGATTAAGCCCTAAGTTTACACTTATGTTATGAAGTTCACTCTCGTTACGAGGCTCTGCCTCGTAACGGATAAAGAGAGGCTCTGCCTCCCGCACCTGTGAGACAGAGCCTCGGAGACTGCGTTATGTCCGCCACACATATCAGTGATGAGTGATGAGAAAGGATTACCTATAAGCTCACGATCACTCTGATCTTGCGGCCCGTGTATCTGCATGGATTTATGTCGCTACACGGATTAGCGATAAGAAACTTCCATGGAAAAAAATTTTCACCCCAATGATGAAAATGTATTTTCATGGTAAAGAATTACTTTGATTTATTAACCTTAAAGTTAAGGAAAAGGTATCAGGATATCCTGATACCCTGCTGACAGCCACCGGTATCCGGTAAACGCCATGTGTCTGTCTGAGGGATGAACAGCCGGGCGTTTCTGGCAGATTTCGGATATCCCGGTGTCGGAAATCAGGACAACATTTGTCAGCAAAGCTGCTGACAAATGCATGGCCATAAAAATCTTTGTGCCTTTTCTTTGCGCCTTTGTGTGAGGTATATAATATGGATGATTCAATTGAACATTACTGGCAGATGAGACTGGAAAGCTGCAAAAAGTCACTGGAGGAGAACCGATTCGGGCCCTTCATTGCCAAAGATGCGGCCCATGCCCGGGAAATCGTATTGAAGGAGATTCTTCCCCGAATCGAAGTAAAAACCATGTCCTGGGGCGATTCCATGACGTTTTATGATACAGGTCTTCTAAATATTTTCAGGCGCGATCCTGATCTGGATATCATAGAGACTTTTGACAGCACCATTTCCAGGGAAGAGAGCATTGAACGCCGCAGACAGGCTCTCCTGGCGGATCTGTTTGTCACCGGAACCAATGCGGTCACAGAAAAGGGCCAACTGGTAAATCTGGATATGATCGGTAACCGGGTCGCGGGTATCACGTTCGGACCCAAGCATGTCATTATTTTTGTGGGACGAAACAAGATTGTTCCTGACCTTGAAGCAGCCATGTTTCGCATCCGAAACTATGCGGCACCCACGAATGCCATCCGTCATCATATCAAAACGCCGTGCGTCGAAACATCTTACTGCCAGAACTGCAAAAGCCCGCAGAGGATATGTAACACCTGGACCATTACTGAGAAGTCCTTTCCCAAGGATCGGATTAAGGTTATTTTAATCAATGGTGAATTGGGGCTTTGAATGAGGTTTAAAAGTGATTCAAAAGAGGGAATATTACGGTTTCAGATTCCAAGGATCGGATCAAGGTCATTTTAATCAACGAAGAGTTGGGCTTTGAATGAGGCTTAAAAATGATTCAAAAAAGGGAATATTACGGTTTCAGACTGAAACAGAGAAAGGACCCGGGCACAGTCTCTTCCTTTGTGTTCACATCCGGTCCCAAAGATATTATCGAGTGGTCATGTGTGGACAGACTGGCAGAACGCAGGGAAGGAATTCAACGTCGTATAAGTGACGCCAGACTCAGGGCAATCAGGAGATTCTTTTCCCTGGATCCCGTCAACATGATCCCGACAAGCATTGTTCTGGCGTTTCAGCCGGGAACTGCCAGTTTTACCCCTTTTTCCGAAGAAAAGGTTAAAAACATGAGGATTGAACCTGGCAAGTTGCTCAGTGACTTTTGCGAATGGGGCATTTTATCTTTTGAGTTTGATCCTGAAAAGCCGGAAAAGGAGAGACCGGCCTTTGTTGTGGACGGGCAGCACAGACTGCTCGGCATGGCCGGGGTGGAAGATGAGAATCTGCCAGTTCTTGTCTCCGCGCTGCTTGGCGCCGAACTGATGAACAGGCATTTCAGTTTGTCGTCATCAACAACAAGGTTACCAAAGTGCCTGCCGATCTTGTGCGTTCACTGATTGCTGATTTTGACGAGGATGCGCTCCAAAAGAGACTGGAGACGGCCCGAGTTTCTTTGAGAATCCAAGCTGTTCTGGTTGGTATTGTTGATGACGAATCGGAGAGTCCGTTTTACCAGATGGTGGATTGGGAGCGAAGACATGCTGATGGAACCCCTTGCATAAAACCGGCGGCCATTGAAGACAGCCTGAAATATATCCGGCGTCGCTTTCCCGAATTTGATGAAGACAAGGATGCGCTGATTGACTTTTTCTTTGCTGTCTGGCATGGGGTAAAGGCCGCTTATCCCGTGCTTTGGGAGCAGGCTGGGAATCATTTGTTTGAAAATGCGGGTTTTAAAACATTTTCAGAATATCTTACGGATGCAATCGAAATGCTAGCCTGTATGGAGGATTATTTTGATATCGATATCTATGATCCGGAGTCTGTAACTGACGCGTGTAAGACGATTGCATCTCAGATTGACGTCAGATTCTGGCAGGCGGAGTGGCGGCTGAAAAGTCTTGACACTTCGGCAGGCCGGGATATGATTAAAGATGACCTTAAACGTATTCGTCGGAATCGGAAAGAACGGAGAGGTTGGTCAGATAGTTTGAGTTTGGTGGGATTGCAAGGGGAAATTTAGAGTCGGAATCGGCAATTCATTGCCGGGAAACTGACGCCCTTAAAATGACGGGGTTTATAAAGGTTGGCAATCTTCAATGAAACAGA
>JAUCGI010000188.1 GCA_030378035.1 Desulfobacterales bacterium HSG2 | reverse complement strand
AAAGATAAAGAGCAAGAGCAAGATAAAGAGCAAGAGCAAGAGTTCGAGATTATATCTTATGAAAAAACCGAACAATAAGATACTTCCTGTCTTTGATCCGAAACCCAGCGGAAAATTTGCTGCCGACCTGTTGGAAAAGACAGGGCAGAAAGGCATTTTAATCGGCAGACTGGCAGTCTGGATGTTTCTGAAGGATACGTCCGAACACGGCTATACAAAAGACCTTGATATGGCGGTATCCGAACAGGGGTGTTTTGAAATCAGAAATTATCTGAAAGATAAGAATGTCACGGTCAGCAATCTTCTGATAGGCGGTATCAATGTGAAGAGCGGCGATAACATCAACATAGATTTTATAGATCGTTCCTCCCGGGAGTGGGGGGATTACAGTTCGCTGTTTGATGAGGCTGTGGCTGAGGCTGTCAGAAGTGACAGGACGGTCAGACTTGATGACACGGAAGCCTTGTATCTGGTCTCTCCTGAATACCTGATTATCATGAAACTGTTAACCATGGAGAAAAAGGACGAGGATGACGCAAAATTACTGTTGCAGTCAGCCAATCCGGATATAAACAAAATAAGGGATATCATTTCAAAGCATCCGGATCCGCTGGTTCGGACGCGCCTGGAAATTATTCGGACCCGCATGGAAATCATACTGAGAGATATGAATCATAAGGAATCAAAATTGTTGAAATACAAGCATGTTTCATAGTCAGTTGTCTGATCCGAAATCCAAAATCCGGTCCCGATATGAGCCTTCGTAGCAGGTTTTTGAAACTCCGAACACCTGTTTTTATTTGTGGCTGACAGTGTGCTGTCAGGTTTTTGAAACCTCGGGAATCTTACCTGCCTGAATTTTTCTGCTTGACAGGATGAAATCACAGTGGTATTCGGAACAGAAATTTTCGGCAGCTTTACTTATATAAAGGATGGAAAGCTCTCGATTTATACGGAATTGAAATATTTTCCTTCTCAGCGTCTGAAAATGTGACCGGATTTATACGGGATTGAAACATCACATTCCTTTTCGGCCCGCTGTTTTTACTTTTCAGCGCCTGAAAACGTGACCGGATTCACGGAACCGAAACTTGCCGTGTCGAATTCCGGGCTGTCCGTTTTCGACATTTGAAAATGTGACCGGATTTATACGGGATTGATTCCGAGCTACTACAAATATCGATCCTACGGGCCTCTGATTACACTTTTGAAACTCCGATAATCAAACCAAACGCCCATAGGACCAACATAGTTATGTAAAATCCTCAGGCTTCGGAGACTTGGGAAGGCTCCGCGTACTGTAGAAAATTCCTCAGAAGCCGTTTCCCCACCGGCGTCATAATCGATTCCGGATGAAACTGAATGCCCTCGGTGGAATGCTCCCGGTGTCGTACTCCCATGATCTCGCCGTCATCCGCTTCAGCGGTGATCTCCAAGCATTCGGGAACATCATCCTTGGATAAGGAGAGCGAGTGATACCGCATGGCCTGAAAGGGCTTTCGGATGCCCCGGTATATGCCCTTGCCGTCGGCGCGTACTTCGGATGTTTTTCCGTGCATAAGCCGTTTGGCAGAGACCACCTTCCCGCCAAAAACCTCGCCGATGGTCTGATGACCGAGGCATACCCCCAGGATGGGGACTTTTCCTGAAAAATGCTTTACCAGCGAAAGCGATATCCCTGCGGACTCAGGCCGACCCGGTCCGGGTGAAATCACAATACCGGCAGGATCAAGACTCTCAGCCTCCGGGACAGATATCGCGTCATTCCGGAAAACCCTCACCGAACTCCCCAGTTCCATCAGATATTGCACCAAATTATATGTGAATGAATCGTAGTTATCAATCATTAGAATCATCATAAACCTCCCTGAATTGAAAATTCGGATTGTCAATATTCAATATTTTAATATTGGCATCCTTAACATTTGTCAGTTTACACTTCCAAGTTTAAAACCGGATACAGGAAAGCCTTAACTTAACCCTTACCTTCTTTTGTCAGTTTACACTTCCAAGTTTAAGACCGGATACCGGAAAGCCTTAATCCTTAATCCTTAACCTTAATCCTTAACCTTAACCCTTAACCCTTAATACCTTAACCCTTAATCCCTTAACCCTCCTGAACAAGCTGAAGCGCTTTCTGAATGGCCTTTGCCTTGTTCACTGTCTCTATCCGCTCCTTTTCCGGGTCGGAGTCGGCCACAATTCCGGCACCTGCGCGAACTGTCAACTGACCGTCTTCAACACATGCTGTGCGGATGGTGATCGCCATATCCATATTTCCATGAAAGGAGACATAGCCCACCGCTCCGCCGTAAGGCCCTCTCGGTTTCTCTTCCAGTTCCGCTATGATCTCCATGGCCCTCACTTTGGGCGCGCCGGACAGAGTTCCGGCAGGAAAAGATGCCCGGATCAGGTCCCACGCGTCATATTCCGGTTTCACATCACAATTGATGTTTGACACCAGATGCATGACATGGGAATATCGCTCCACGATCATCAGGTCTGTCACCTGAACCGTGCCTGTCTCCGCAACCCGGCCCAAATCGTTCCGGCCCAGATCCACCAGCATCAGATGCTCTGCCCGCTCTTTTTCATCCTGAAGGAGCTCATTGGCAAGGGCCCGGTCTTCCTGCTCGCTCTTTCCCCTGGGACGGGTGCCGGCAATGGGCCGAAGAGAGGCGATCCGGTTTTCCATTCTTACCATTGTCTCCGGAGAAGATCCCACAAGCGCCGTATCCCCCAGATGGAGAAAAAAGAGATAGGGCGAGGGATTGATGAAACGCTGGGCGCGGTAGAGCGTCCACAGGTCGGGCGCGGGGTTGCAGACAAACGGCTGGGAAATGACCGACTGAATGATCTCACCGTCGCGGATATATTCTTTTGTCTTTTTGACAAGCGCGCGGTACACATCATCTTCTTCGAGCGCTTTTAATGTAAATTCGGTCCGGTCTGCGGATTTGTCCGTTTCAGGCAGACTCCGTCCAATTTTTTCCAGCAGACACCTGACACGGGTGACGGCCTTTTCATAAGCCTGGCCGGCATCCTCCTCCTCGTCCGGAAATGAAATGGCAAGACAGAACAAGGTATGCCGGATATTGTCAAAGATAAGGAGCTCATCCGGTATGATGAAATGGGCAATTGGTTTGTTTTCCGGGAGTCGGTTCGGAATCAGCGGCTCAAAAAAGGAGACCATTTCATAAGTCATATAGCCCACCATCCCCCCCCAGAAACGGGGAAGTCCGGGCAACTGGGCCGGATGATACTGTTTCATCAGATCCCTCAGAACGGGAAGCGGATCCCGGGGGTGCGGGATTCGTCTGCACACGCCGTTTTTCACGACTTCCACAATCTCCGGATATACCCGGATGTGACAGCGGGCAGACGCGCTCAGAAAACTGTACCGGCCCCATCGCTCCCCTCCTTCCACACTTTCAAGAAGAAAAGCAGGGCCTTGATCCTTATAAATTTTTTTTAACAGTGAAACCGGTGTCTCCGTATCTGCCAGAACTTCGGCACACACAGGGATCACATTTTTTTCCCGGGCCAGTTCACAAAAATGATTTTTGTCCGGAAACCGATTAATCAGCATAGTTCTTTCCCTTTAATATTTAAGTTAAGAGTTAAATAAAACACAAAACAACCAAACCAAACACAAAACACCAAATACAAAACACAAAACAAAAAAAAGCCGTGAAAATTTCCACGGCCTCTGAAAACAAAAAAACCGTGAAGCTGTCAGACTGCCCACGGTCTTTATTTGTCTATCTGAATTCAATAATCAGGTGGACAAGGTTCCAAGGGCACACCCCTCGATCAGAACCTGCCACCAGCATTCATACGTCATAGATTTAATGCCCCTGATTTTTCCTGCTTCCATTTTTCTATCCCGAAATCAGATTCAACGATTATCAGATTTTGGTTTGTCCCATTCCTTTGAAGTAATCAAAAAAACATACAGCCTCTATGTCCAAGCAACTTTACATTCAGCTATTATAGCTATTATTGGCTCTTGTCAAGCTTTTTTTGCTGAAAATTTTTCACGCTCCACAGAAACGCCAATCCGAGCTAGCACAGCAACTTCTAAATTCGTAAATTCGTCCCTCTCTTATAATGGAAAGGGGATAACGAATTTACAAGTTGTGGTACTACAAGGTTTGATGTAAGGTGGGTGGGTCAGAATGGCAGGGCCGTTAACCTGTGCATTCCCTGTCACCCCCATACCTTGCCTGAAGCTCAGGCCGGCCATTCTGACCGTAACCCACCAACCAATACAGGGTAATTACAAGGTTTGATGTAGGGTGGGTGGAGGGTCAGAATGGCAGGGCCGTTAACCTGTACATTCCCTGAAGCTCAGGCCCTGCCATTCTGACCCGTAACCCACCAATACAGCATGGGGTAACTACCACAGCAAATCATAAATTCGTCCCTCTCTTATAGGGGGTTACACTCTGTTGCTTTTATATGAAAGTACGCGATGTGCAACTTTATAAGTACGGCCATAAATTTTTTTGTGATCACCTTTGAGCCTTTCTTTGTGCCATTGCATCTT
>JAUCGI010000258.1 GCA_030378035.1 Desulfobacterales bacterium HSG2 | reverse complement strand
CATATTCCGTAAGGAAATTTCATAAGTGCCTCCTTAGGTTGTCAGTGGCCAGTTGCTCGTTGTCTGTTGCAAACAAGTGACAACAGGCTTCATGCATCTGTCAACTGAAAAAATCAGTCCTGAATCTTTTCCCACACAATACGGTCAAAGCCGATCTCGGCCACGGTGTAAACACGCAGCCGCAGAGAATCGCCGTAAGTGCGGATGAGGGTGTTGTCAATAGTCAGTTGCTCGTTGTTCGCCCCGGATTGACAAATCCGAATTTCAAAATAAATATTATTCCATATTCACTCCTCTTTTCTGATAGCGCATTTTACAATTTTATCCGCTCCCTTCCTTAAAAATGATCTGGTTTCAGGCTGTTAGGAAACCATAGAGATCACAGGAAGTTGTGAAGGACCCGGAGATTCAGGAGAAGCTCTTCGCGGCTCTCTGTGTCTCCTCTGTGGTTAAGTTCAAGTTCAAGTTCAAGTTCAAGTTCAAGTTCAAGTTTAAGTTCAGGTTCAAGTTTAAGTTCAGGTTTAAGTTTAAGTGCGAGATGGTCGGGAACAGAAGAACACATATCCGGCTGCTCCCATAATGGCGACTTCAAACAGAAATGTCCAGTGTAGGATAAAACTCAACACCCACCAATCAAATGTAGCAGGAACATGAAAGAATGAAAAGCTCTGGCGAGAGAGCGGATAAAGCCAGCGGATATCCCCAACGATGGTGTCGAGAAAAAGGTGCAGGAAGATATTGCTTCCGATGATCGCGCCTGAAAATATAATTCGGGAGTGCTTTGTCAGCCATCCGATCCCGATCCATACCGCCATGATGCAGAGCCAGAAAGCAGGGATATGTGTCCAGTAGCCGTGGTGGAGGTGCTGTCTGTGATCAATGAGATAGAAATAGAACAGGTCAAAGTCAGGCAAGATGCTGGCAATGAGACCTGAGAGGATATTCACTCTACCGGGTCGGGAACCGGCGATCCTTCCATTTGACCATCTGAGAAAAAAATGGGTCCACAAATATCCTGCGGGGATGTGTCCGATGAACATTTTTTATTCCTTTCCTGCCTCCGGCTCCAACCATGAAATACACGAAAACAGGCAATTAGATTAGAGTTTCGTACTCAGATTTAACCACGAAATACACGAAATATACGAAAACAGGCAATCAGAATTTCATACTCAGGTTTAACCACGAAAGACACGAAATACACGAAAACAGACAGAGTTTCGTGTTCAGGTTTAACCACGAAATACACGAAATACACGAAAACAGACAATCAAAGTTTCGTTTTTTTCGTGGTTAGTTTTCCGGATTAACCACGAAAGACACGAAATACACGAAAACAGACAGGGTTTCGTGTTCAGGTTTAACCACGAAATACACGAAATACACGAAATACACAGAATTTCGTGGTTAGTTTTCCGGAATAACCACAAAATACACGAAAACAGGTAATCAAAGTTTCGTGTTTTTCGTGGTTAGTGTTCAGGCTTAACCACGAAAACAGGCAACCAGAGTTTCGTGTTCTGATTTAACCACGAAATACACAAAAACAGGTAATCAAAGTTTCGTGTTTTTCGTGGTTAGGTAATCAAGGTTACAAGTTATGATATTCCCTGTACCATGCAATAAAACGCTCTATCCCTGTTTCAATGGGGGTGCTCGGTTTGAAACCGACGTCCCTTATCAGATCGTCAATATTTGCATACGTTGCCGGCACGTCTCCTGGCTGAAGGTCAAGGAATTCCTTTTCAGCCTCTTTTCCCAGGGCTTTTTCGATGGCTGCTATGAATGCTGTCAACTCCACCGGGTTGTTGTTCCCGATGTTATAGATTTTGTACGGGACGTAAGATGTTCCGGGGTCGGGGCTATCCCCGCTCCAATCCGGATTCGGCTCCGGAAGCCTGCCCATCACCCTGACAACCCCTTCGACAATATCATCAACATAGGTGAAATCCCGCTGCATTTTGCCGTGGTTGAAGACCTTGATCGGATTCCCTTCCAAAATGGCCTTTGTAAAAAGAAAAAGGGCCATATCCGGACGTCCCCAGGGACCATAGACCGTGAAAAACCTGAGACCGGTGCATGAGAGACCGTAGAGATGGCTGTAGGTGTGCGCCATAAGCTCATTCGCCTTTTTGGAGGCCGCGTACAGGGAGACCGGATGATCCACATTGTCATGGACCGAAAAGGGCATTTTTGTGTTGGCTCCGTAAACGGAACTGGATGAGGCAAACACCAGATGCTTCACGTCATTGTGCCGGCAGCATTCAAGTATGTTGACAAATCCCACAAGGTTTGAATCCACATAGGCATGGGGATTTTTCAATGAATATCGGACGCCTGCCTGAGCCGCCAGATTGACCACCACATCGAACTGTGTTTCTTTAAAAATTTTTTCCAGGCCCTCCCTGTCGGCAAGATCGGTCTTGAATAAGGAGAAATCCGAATGCGGTTTCAGATGTTCAAGACGCGCCTCTTTGAGCCTGACATCATAGTAATCGTTCATGTTGTCAATGCCTGTGACGCGACACCCGTTTTCCAAAAGGCGTTTTGACAGATGAAAACCGATAAATCCGGCAGCGCCGGTGACGAGTACGGTGTTAAACTTAAAATTCATTGCAAGCCTCCGATTGATCCATTGATTAAAATTTCGTAGGGTGAAGCGAAGCGAAACCCACCACCATTAATCACACCCATTGATCACCTAATTGATCGCCGGGCTGATGAGGTAGGTTTCACCCACCCTACATTTAGAATAACAGGTTTGAATACAAAATCAAACCGATTTAACCGATTTAAGCTATATCTTCATAAAACATAAGGTAATTTCCAAAAATAACAGGACAGGCTCTGCGGGATTCTTTTCTGGAAATCGCTCAAGCTGATATACTCTTTTGACCATACCTTATTATATATGTCAAATATCAGAGCGGGGATGTGCCAGTAAAGGCGAATGGTATTTGCGTCCCTTTCCTTTGTGCCTTTTCTTTGTGCCTGCGCCTTTGTGTGGGAATCGAAAACTTCTGTCCGGCACTTAAAATTCGCTTTTTTCAGCAGAGCGGGGATATGCCGGTAAAGGCGAATGGTATTTGCGTCCCTTTCCTTTGTGCCTTATCTTTGTGCCTTTGCGCCTTTGTGTGGGAATCAAAAACTTCTGTCCGGCACTTAAAATTCGGTTTTTTCAGCAGAGCGGGAACGTGCCGGTAAAGGCGAATGGTATTTGCGTCCCTTTCCTTTCTGCCCTATCTTTGTGCCTTTGCGCCTTTGTGTGGAATCGAAAACTTCTGTCCGGTACTTAAAATTCGTCAGAGCTGGATGTGCCAGTAAAGGCGAATGCTATTTGCGTCCCTTTCCTTTGCGCCTTTGCGCCTTTGTGTGGAAATCGAAAACTTCTGTCCGGTACTTAAAATTCAGCAGACTGAAAATCTGCAATCGGAAATCGGAAGTTCTGTAAATGGTAAAGGGAATATTCGGGGAAATGGCCAATGTCGATTAATTGATTTTGTATGAAAAAGGCAAGTTGACATGAATATTCAGCGGATATAAAAGTTTTTTGACAGCCTGAAAAAGCGGTTTAAATCTCTTTGACGTTTTTTATCAGGGGATCTCACACAAAGGCGCAAAGGCACAAAGGAAAGGCGCAAAGGTGAGCACAGAAAAAATTTATGGCCGTAAATGAATGTTCATGTTCGCGGACAGAGCGGCCTCCCGAAAAGCGTTAAGTACCGGCGGCATCTTTCATTGCCCAGTTTACACTTGTATTTCTGCCGCAGGGATGCAAAGTTTTTGTTTCCGGCACCTCCGCGCCTCCGCGCCTCCGCGAGAGGTGAGCACCCGCCAGAAGTGTAAATTACTTTTGGCTTCTGTGAAGGATGCCGTACCGGCCATAAATTTTTTGTGCCCTTTGTGCCTTTCTTTGCGCCTTTGCGCCAGTCTTTTTTAATTCGAATTACAGAGTACCTGTTCTGACTTTCTGTTACCTGTGTTGTCGTAAACATACCCTATCTCAATGCCTTGATCCCCTTCGGCGATTTCATATTTAACATTGACAAGGCGGTTCAGATCGTCATAAGTGTATCGGATGGTTCCGATGCTGTTCTCCGGAACAGAGCAGTATTCAGCAGTCTTTTCCGCGGAGTATCCTGATAGTATTTTCAGGATACGGATCACTTTTTCAAGCTCGATTTTTTCATTAACGGTGACATCGGTATATTCGACTATTCCTGATATTAAGCGCAGCCCCAGTATGGCATCCCTAAGTTCAACAGAGTCGTTTCCGTCAACATCACCACGATTGTTCTGGGCTATTGCCGGCCTGCCACAGAGAACGAGCAGCAATGCAACAGATATGATACTTGAAATATGCCATTTGTTTTTCATGTTACCTCCTGAGTCCGGGGTCTTTCATAAATAAATCGGTATCTTTCATATCGTTTCAAAAATACTTCACACTTTCTCTGAGGAATGAACTCTTCCGCGTTTATCCGCGTCTTGCTGCTCTTTCAAAAGTGTCAAGTGACAAAATGAAGGATGCATAGTTTTCCTGACTGAATAAAGCTGTTTTTACCATGAAAATACGCCCGAAAACCGGTTTTCCATGGACGGCAGAATTGAAAAAATCAGATAACTTCCCTTTTGCCAATCCGAGCGAGAGCGGGTACATTATTTGATCATAGTAATCATTTGATATCAGCCTGTCAAAAGAATCATTGATTTCTTGCAAATCGTCTAAAATGATTTTATATTATAGATAGTTTTGAA
>JAUCGI010000187.1 GCA_030378035.1 Desulfobacterales bacterium HSG2 | reverse complement strand
CGGGGTCGGACCGATCCCGTACCTACGCAACTGACAACCGACCAGCGACCAGCAATATGAAGCCTAATTATATTACCTTTTTATAAATGTCAACAGAAAATGTCATGCCTGACAAAAAAATGTTTTTCCATCCGGCATCCTTTATCAGTTTACATTTTTGGGTGTTAAGGTTAAGAGTTAAGGGGTAAGGGTTAAGGGTCAGCCAATCCTTAACCATGTTCAGGGGAAAGTGTAAACTTTCGGCTTTTGTGGAAGATATGCCTTCCTTATAATGATAGTCTGATTCCGAACTTGCACTTTGGCAGATGCAACGGTTCGGAGTGCCGAACTTGCGCTTTGGCAGATGCAACGGTTCGGAGTGCCGAACTTGCACTTTGGCAAATGCACATTTTAAACCTGAAAGTTGTTACCGACAAATTTTTTAACAAGATTCGGAAGAGCCTGAGATGCCTTCCATTCTTATATAAATGACAGTCGGGTTCTGATTCCGGCATGTGAATGTTAACAGAAAATATCATGCCTGACAAAAAAAGTCTTGACAAAGTTTTTTCCCACCCTTATATGATGTAATCAGAGTAGGAAGTGGTTTGCACTTCTGTCAGTCCGTTGCCCGGGACAGGCAGATGCATGGGAAGGGGAAGAGTGTGAACTTGCAGAACCACAAAATCCGTCAGAACCAGGAACATTTCTCCTCTATGACGAATCAACGCACAAATTGTCGGATATAAATTGACGATATCAGGCCCAGTGATCATGAACAAGGTAACGGATGAACCTGGAAAGTTCCGAATCAGCATTTTCCCGGATATGGGCAATTTGCTCATGGGAAATACTTTTTTTACCTTATTGACAGTTGAAAAAATGGTGGATAAATTCAAAGTATAAAAAGACCTGTGAAGTTTTCAAAACCTTGCAGGTCTGCTGACGCGAGAGGCAGACATGACAGACGAAAACATCAGAATTTTCATTGATGAATCCCTGGAGCATCTTTCAGATATTGAAAATGAATTACTGGCAATTGAACAGCGCGGCGCCGACATTGACGAAAACTTGGTGAACAAGGTCTATCGCGCTGCCCATTCCATCAAAGGCGGGGCAGGTTTCATGGGGCTTGCCAATATTAAAAATCTTACCCATGAAATGGAACATGTCCTGGGAAAAATACGCGCCCGGGAAATTGTGCCAAATGCCCCTGTCATCAATGTTCTGCTCCTGGCTTCGGATACCCTGAGAAACCTGATCAACGACATTGACAACAGTGATGATGCGGATATCACCGAGCATATCGAGTCATTAAATTCAGTCACGGAGGGGCTTGATCAAAAACAATATGCAGAAAAGGAATTGAAGGCCGTAACACCTGTGGTCAACATATCGTTCCCCGGAGAAAAATGTATTTTCAGTGTGCCGGAGGAGGATATTTCCAATATCCGGAAACAGGGAAAATCTCTTTACCTGATTGAACTCGATCTGATTCAGCTTTTTGAAATGAAAAAAGAGACGCTTTTCAGCATTATTGATGACATGAAGCGCTGCGGCGTGATCCTGGACAGCAGGCCGGATATCCCCACCGCCGAAAATCTTGATGCTGATAAGGCTTCAGACGGTTTTCCTTTTCTGGCTTTGTTTGCCACAGTTTTGAAATCGGCTGATGTCAGCCAGTTGCTTAATTCCAAAATAACAAAGATTTATATTGTCAGCGAAGACTATGCGGTCAAACCTGCTGCCAAGGAGTCTGCCGAAGAAATATCCGGCCCTGAAACGGAAGATACCCCGAAAGAGGTCTCTGCTGAAGAATCCGTATCGCCCGATATTCCGCTGACCGCCAAGGCGACTGCTGAGGAGATGATAGCCGGCCCTGAAACGGAAGATGCGACTGACAGGGTGAAAGAGGTCTCTGCTGATGAATCCGTGTCATCCAGTATTCCGCTGACCGCCAAGGCGGCTGCTGAGGAGATGATACCCGGCCCTGAAACGGAAGATGCGACTGACAGGGCAAAAGCGGTTTCTGCTGAAGAATCTGTACTGATTCATGCGGATACTCAGTCAGGCGGATCCGCTGTCGGCTCAAAAACAGAACCGTCCGCGGAACCGATGAAGTTCCAAACCAGTCTCCGGGTCAATATCAATCTCCTGGATTCGCTCATGACGCTGGCAGGAGAACTGGTGTTGAGCCGCAACCAACTGATCCAGGCCATAATCCGCAAAGACCGACGCACTCTGGAGATTTCCGGCCAGAGGATTGATCTGATCACTTCTGAATTGCAGGAAGCGATTATGCATACCCGTATGCAGCCCATCCGGAATATTTTCAACAAATTCCCCCGGGTGGTCCGGGATCTTGCCATGAGGCTGAACAAAAAGATTGACCTGTTTATAGAAGGGAAAGAAGTTGAACTTGACAAGTCTATTATCGAAAGCCTGAACGATCCCATGATTCATCTTATCAGAAACGCGGCCGATCACGGAATAGAACCGCCGGAATCCCGAATCAGACAGGGTAAGGACCCGGTCGGCAATATCCGTCTCAGGGCATACCACGAAGCCGGGCAGGTGAACATTGAAATCAGTGATGATGGAAGAGGAATGGACGGGGAACAGATTGCCGGATCGGCCATTGCAAAAGGACTGGCCAGTGAGGAACTGGTCAGGGGAATGTCGCCCGGGGAAAAGGTGAACCTTATTTTCCTTCCGGGTTTTTCAACGTCAGACAAAATCACTGATCTGTCAGGCCGGGGAGTGGGCATGGATGTGGTCAAAACCAATTTCGACAGGCTGGGCGGGCTTGTGGATATTGATTCTGAGCCGGGAAAAGGAACCACCATACATATAAAACTGCCTCTGACCCTGGCCATAATTCCGAGCCTTCTGGTTTCGGACGGTAATGAACGGTATGCCATACCCCAGGTGAATGTGGTTGAACTGATGAGGATTCCGCATTCACAGATAAAAGAGAGGATTGAGCATGTCGGGAATGCACAGGTTGTAAGGCTGAGGGACAAACTGCTTCCTCTGATGAGATTGGCGGATATTCTCATGCCTGAACGCTCGCGTGCGGATCAGAAAGAGCTCGGCAATTGCAAGCTTTCCCTTACGAATGAGAGACGCGGCGTGAACATTGTCGTAGTATCCGGCGGCATTTTCAAATACGGAATGATTGTGGATGAATTACACGATTCTGAAGAGATTGTTGTCAAACCCCTGGGCCGTCATTTAAAGGATTGCCGGGGATACGCAGGCGCGACCATTCTCGGGGACGGCCGTGTCGCACTCATACTGGATGTGTCCGATCTTGCCCGTCTGTCTGATCTGGCTTCCATATCCGGTTCGGTTCGGGACACGGAATCTGCCGAAAAAGACACGCTGCCCGCGGAGGATCAGCAGACTCTGCTGCTTTTCAGGAATTCGGAAAAAACACGGTTTGCTGTTCCCCTGGAACTGGTTGAGCGTATTGAAAAAATCAGGTGCGGGGATATTGAAATCGCCGGGGGGAGACGGGTTATCCAGTATCGGAACTCAAGCATGCCGCTGTTTGACATAGGGGATGTGGCCCTGGTGGATAAGTTTGAAGCAAAGAAATATGCCCTGGTTATTGTATTCTTTGTCGCGGGCATGGATGTCGGGATACTGGCAATACCTCCGATAGATTCCATGAAAGCCGCATACAGGGCAGATGACACAGCACTCATACAGCCGGGGATATCGGGTTCGGCAGTGATTGACGGAAAAACCACCCTGATGGTGGATATTATCGGTATTGTTGAAGCGTTGCATCCTGAATGGTTTGCTGTTGAAAGACGGATGAAACGACAGACCGGGGAGAGCAAGACCATTGTTTTGGCAGAGGATTCAAAACTTTTCCGCAACCAGATAAAATGCGCCATCGAGGATGCGGGTTATCATGTCATTGAGGCAGAGGACGGAATGGTCGCATGGGATTTGTTGCAGAAAAATGCGGACCAAGTATCGCTTGTGGTCACTGATCTGGAGATGCCGAACTTGGACGGTTTCGGATTTACCCGGCAGATTAAGGAGGATAAGCGTTTTTCCCATTTGCCTGTGATAGCAGTCAGTTCCCTGGCAGGAAAAGAAGACATCAAAAGGGCAAAAGCCAGCGGCGTTGATGAATATCAGATCAAACTGGACAGGAAAAAGCTTGTTGAATGCATAGATTATTATCTGGGGAAGGAATCCCCTTCCCTTCGACAAGCTCAGGGTACGGCGGCGGTCGTTCGCTGAGCTTGTCGAAGCGAACATGGTAAAAATGGCATTTTTAGGGAGAGGAAGAGAAAGAGGGAAAAAGGAGGTGATTGAAATAGTGGAACTGTGTACCTTTTATATCGGTGATCACCAGTTTGGCATAAATATTCTCAAGGTTCAGGAAATCAATAAAAATCCGACCATGACAACAGTTCCCCGGTCCCGGGAATTTATAGTCGGGGTCATGAATCTGAGAGGCAGAATCGTGACAGTTATTGATCTTGCAAAAAAGCTCGGGCTTTCGTTCACAGTGCCTGGAAGAGAGAATCGCACGATTATTGTCAATTCGCAGGATGAGTACATAGGGCTTTTAGTGGACAGAATAGGGGATGTGGTGCCTGTGGATACGGAGAAAGCAGAGCCTCCGCCAGTCAATATCGACGGTATTCTGGGAAGTTTTACCGAAGGTGTGCTGAAAACCGGTGCGGGCCTGATCGGGATTCTTGATGTTGAAGCGGTGCTGGCATAAGTACCCAGCCCATAAGTGTAAACTTAGGACTTGCTCTTT
>JAUCGI010000039.1 GCA_030378035.1 Desulfobacterales bacterium HSG2 | reverse complement strand
TATCATTCGGTCCGAGGGCTTCAATTTGGGCTTTGACATTTGAATGCGTCATCAAGCGGGTCAGTTGGTCGGTGATGTTCAGTGCCGATTTTATCTGATGACCCGGCATGAGAGGCGTGACAACATTCACAGCGATAACCACAGCCGCACCCATTCCCCTTGCGGATTTCATCACAGGGGAAACCTTGGAAGATACATACGATGAGCGGTACAGACAGAATCTGGCGCGTCTGCTTGTCGATCAGAAGGGGTATTCTAAAAACGAAATTCAGCCTCGCTGTGATCTTCTTGTGGCAGCAGGGGATAAGCGGGCGATTATTAAGATCGACTTTAAAATCACTTTATACGGTCTTTTCCGTTCCCAAGCCGACATCCGTGAACAGGATGAAGACGCGAGGGTTTGTATGGTCATAAAATACGGACCCGGCTCCCTAGTGACGCGGCAGCGCCCCGCGCTGGCTATTTCAAGGCTTTCAGCCCCTTACCAGATTCCGGTTGTTGTTGTGACAAACGGCGAGGACGCGGACATTATGGACGCCGCGTCCGGCAAGGTCGTTTCATCCGGTATTGACGCCATACCTTCCCGCGGCGAACTCGTTCAGCGGGCTGAAAACGCCCGGTTTGATCCGATTCCGGCAAAACGGGCTGAAATGGAATCCAGGATTGTTTACGCGTTTGAAGTTGACGGCAGTTGCCCCTGTGATGACACGTTATGCAGGCTGGAATAGGAATCATCTGATAACGCCTTCCGGGAAGGTTGAATTTCAACAGTTGCCTGTCATTCCTGGCAAATGATAAGAATCGGCAGAATTCTTATCACTTTTGACCTGGAATCCACCGTTTCCCAAAGGCGGTCCCCAAATTGTCAACAGGTTTGCTGATAAAAGCCATCCCGATTTTCCGGCCTGGGGTTTATGGGAAACGCTTGCCAATTCAGCATCAGTCGGATATGAAAACATATTCTGAAAGCAGGCAGTTGTCAGCAGGGTATCCAGATATCCTGATACCTTTTGGCTTGACTTTCAGGTTAATGTCGAATAACAAGGTTTGGAAAAGCTCGCAAATCAACATTTCCGAATATCAGGGATTGTCTTGGAGGTATCAGGATATCCTGACACCTTGAGTTTGCTTTCAGGTTGAAGCCGAACAAAAAAGGGCATCACAAAAGCTGAAAGTAGTTTGCACTTTTTCATGATCGGGGTTGAGGTTTAAGGGGGCAGACCGGATGTGGGAGTTTAACACTTAAAGCTTAACACTCGAAAGTGTAAACTGACAAATGAAGGATGCCCAACAAGGCTATGGGAAAGCTCACAAATCAACATTTCCAAACACCAACGATTGCCTGTTTTGACTTTCAGTTAAAAGCCGGCATCCTTATATTTGTCAGTTTACACTTCTGGGTGTTAATGCCTCTGGCTCTAACCTGACCGTGAAAAGTGTAAACTACTTTCGGATTTTGTGAAGCCTAAAAACCAAACTGATTTTTAAAGAAAGCAAGGTCGCCAAATTTAATTTTATTTCCTTAAAATATTTTCTTGACTTTCTCTGATTTTACAGTTAAAGATTGATATCCTTCATAGAAGCCGGATAGCTGTAGGTATTCAAGATCGCTCTCGCAAATTAAGGAGTGCCGCAAATGTCAGTATCTCAAACAAATATTGTGCATATTCCAGTACGTGATTTGTTACAATTGGATCAGGTTCATCGAAACGCCAATTCGCTTGGGCAATTTTTGCAAAATTGCAATGTCAGGGAGAGAACATGGAATAGCGCTATACAAATTTTACGAACATGGACAGAAATTCAGGAAGTGGTTAGCGAATATGTACTTTATGGTGATCAGGAGGCAACATCAGATCGCGTTTTGATAAAACTGCGAACTTTACTGGTCAGCACAGGCAAATTGGTATTTTTCAATGGTTTTGACGATCTGTCCATAACCGATTTGCTTTGTGAAGTTCATCTGAATTTCGACAATCTTTTATACAGGTACCAAGGATTTGACCAGCCGATTACATGTATGATTCCATTGAGTACACAGCCCAGCCCCAATGAATTTGAGTCTGTTATCAATCGGATTAACGAAACAGAACGCCGGGCGGATATCGTAATGGTGTTAGCGCTCGGGAATGCGGATAATATTCGTTATATTCACAACAGCTATTCTGATTATAAAATCATCCTTATTGATGAATACGATCTTAAAACCCTTGTTTTTGCTGACGAGATCAGAACCTCTTTTAACAGAATTGTTGTAAGGGACATAGATCGCAGGGATATTCAGCCATATTCCCATACAGGCATCAGACCGTCAATGTTTTACGGACGAGAGAGGGAAATAGGTAGCATACTTGGCAATCAAAGCAAGTCGTATGCGATATTCGGTCCTCGGAGAATTGGCAAAACCTTTCTTGTAAAAGAGATAGAACGCCGGATAGCTGTCAAACCTGAATACAGAGTAGTATATTTCTCTTGCGAGAAGAAGAAGTCTCATCAGGTAAAAGATCGCTTACTTCGAGAAGTTGGTATTAAAATAAACAGAGAAACGAGAAGAAACTTTGAAGATCATCTGAGAACACACATAAAACGCTCACACAAGAAATTCGTGTTTATGTTAGATGAAGTCGATGACCTGATAGCAGAAGAAAAAAAGAGAGAAAACGAATTCTTTGCTTCACTTAGGAATCTTCATAATGAACTTCAGGAGAATTGCCGGTTTGTTTTTATCGGATTCCAGACACTTGTATCTCAGCTTGACCACTGGACTTCGCCCTTTTACAATTTTACTGAACGGCTTTTACTTGACTGTCTGACTGAGGATGCTACCAGAAAACTTATCTTACAACCAATGGAAAGTGAGTTATTCCTCACTTTTCACAATAAGGGGAAATTAGTTGAGGAAATCCTGCAAAAAACAATGAGACATCCTGCTTTAATCCAGTTTATGTGCGCGAAAGTCATCGAACGAGCGTGTGAGGAGGGCAGAACAACCATCTCCCCGGATGATGTCCAAGAGGTGTTTAATCTCTATGAATATCGTAAGCTGATTATCGGCTCATTTTGGAATGTTTTAGAAAGAATGCAGCAAATATTCGCACTTCAAATGTTGCAGATTATGAGACCTGTTACAAGCATAGAACTTCAGGACGCATTAACAGAGAATGGCGTCCATCTGGATATTGGTGATGTCGAATTTCACTTGGAAGGGATGATCGTTGCGGGGATGATTGTAAAAAAGAGTCAGTTTTACTCTTTTGCTAATAGTTTGTTTTCCGACATATTAAGACAGAGTGAAGACACTGTTTCATTATTTGAAAGATTAAGGAGAGAACTTCATGCTTCTTTTACAGAAAGTCGAAGGCATATCGTGCCTTTTACGAGCCAAACAGCTTGATGACACGGAGAGAGGTATCAACCAGGGATATTATCTAGTGGTAACAGCCCCCCCTCAATATTAAACAAGCTCAGCAAGCGTCGTGGGAATGACAACATTTCTCACCAAGAGCCTCTCTTATGCTACGCCTTTTTGAATGAGCTAAGAGATATCATACTTTCCAAATGGGATCCGGTCTTTGAGAAATATTTTGGAACAAAGCAAAGACTGGAAGTCTTTTTCGACTCTCTCAGGCTTATTCGTAACAAGGTTACACACAGCCGGAATTTGACGGATACGGAACTCTCCAAATTTGAAGCCATTGTTCAGTATTTTTACGAATTTATGGCCCATAGCGAAAGTTAGTCGTATTCCGGGGATATTTGCAAGACTGCGATCTTATTCACGCCCACACCAAGCCCCATATGAAGCCATTCACACCAAGAATCCGCACTGAGAAATCCTGACAATTTATAGTTTTTAACAGGAGTGCGAAAAATGATTTTTGCACTCCTCCTGTTGTCCTTGAAACAAAGTTGCCGTAGCCCGAACCCGAGTACATGAGCCCCCAAGCACATGAGGCAGGTTAAAAAATGAAGCAAAAAAAACCGTTCACCGGCATCCTTTATTTGATTACACTTCCGAGTGTTATTGGCCGTCGCCTTTATAATGACCCGCATGATTGCGACTCCGATTTACAGATGTATTGATATTGCTCAGGCAATCGCAATCGGAGAGACTGATTTTGATATTAAAGTTACCGGCAGGGATGAAGCCGGACAGTTGCTTGCTGCAATGAAGAAAATGACGTCAAATTTCAGAGATACGGTTCGTATGGCCGAACAGATTGCCGAGGGGGATCTGACTGCCAAAGTGAAAATTCTTTCAGACAGGGATATCCTAGGCAGATCCCTTGCCCGGATGGTCAGGAGACTTCGTGAGATCATATCCGATGTGAAAACATCCGCAAACAGTGTCAGACTCATGGCGGATGAGGTGAAGTCATCTGCGGAGAGACTGGCATCCGTCAGCCAGCAGATGAGCATGAGCGCCGAGGAGATGTCCCAAGGCGCATCAGAGCAGGCTGCCTCGGCTGAGGAGGCGTCGGCTTCCATGGAGGAGATGGCTTCCAATATCAGGCAGAACGCGGAGAATGCGGCGCAGACCGAAAAGATCGCACTGAAATCGGCTGAGGACGCCCGCGGAGGAGGGGAGGCCGTAACGGATACAGTTAAAGCGATGAGGGAAATCACAGATAAGATTTTGGTTGTCAAAGATATTGCCGCACAGACGGATATTCTGGCATTGAATGCGGCGATTGAGGCGGCCGGTGCCGATGGTGATCTGCGCGGCAAACGCTTTGCAGTGGTGGCAAACGAGACCCGCGATCTGGCCGAGCGGTGTAAGAACGTAGCCGGTGAGATCGATAGGCTGTCGCGCTTCGGTGTGAAAGTTGCGGAAAGAGCCGGCGACATGTTTTCCAAAATCGTACCGGATGTTCGGAGGACAGCGGAACTGGTGCAGGAGATCAGCGCGGCGAGCAATGAGCAGAACCTGGGCGCGGATCAGATCAACAATTCGATCCAGCAGTTGGATCAGGTGATTCAGCAGAACGCCAATTCCTCTGAGGAACTGGCTTCAACAGCCGAAGAGATGGCTTCGACTTCCGAGTCGATGGTCGGGAACTCACAGGAGATGATCTCTCAGACAGAGCGGCTCCGGAGTGCAATCGGGTACTTCAGAATGGGGGATGATGTCAGTCCGACAAACCGGCAGGCAGTTCTTGGCGCAGATAACAGATATTTCCTGCCTGAGGAAATTGAAAAGATCAGAGCCGTTATCGCAAGAGCGGAAGCAGAGGGTAAGACCGGAGAAGGAAACAGGAGTGAAAGAAAAAGCACGATCTGCATGAATGAGAAAGGAGAGAAAGATGGCAATTGGAGTGATGAGTTTGAGGGCTTTTAAGATTAAGAGCGAAATTAAAGGAGGAACAAATGTCCGACCAGGAAAATCACAAAAGAGTCAGAAACCCTTTTCTTACAAACAATAAACGCAAAGGAATTTTTTTGAAGCCGGGCTTGGCTGTATTTATGCTTCTCTTCTTTGTTCTGTCGGTAACTGCGGGCGCATCAGACACGGGGCAGGCGGATCGTCCCAGGATAGGGCTTGTATTGGGCGGCGGCGGAGCGCGCGGGGCGGCCCATATCGGCGTCATAAAAATCCTTGAGGAACTGAGAATCCCGATTGATGTCATCGCGGGTACCAGCATGGGGTCTATTGTCGGCGGTCTTTATGCCTCCGGTATGGGGCCTGACGAGCTTGAAACCGCCATCACGAATATCGACTGGAATGACGCGTTCCGGGACGCCTCGCCTCGGGAGAAACGCTCGTTTCGTGACAAGCACGACGACCTGAATTTCATGGTAAAGTCAAGTCCCGGATTCAGGGACGGAGAATTACTTTTGCCCCAGGGGCTTATCCAGGGACAGAAGCTTAATTTTATTTTGAAATCGCTGACGATCCCCGTAGCCAAAACAGAGAATTTTGATGAACTTTCCATCCCTTACCGGGCCGTGACAACGAATATCGAAACCGGTGAAGTGGTGGTGATCGGGTCCGGCGATCTTGCCAATGCAATGCGGGCCAGTATGTCGGTGCCGGGTGTGTTCTCGCCAATACGGATCGACGGAAGGTTGCTGGTGGACGGAGGAGTTGCCAATAATCTGCCTGTTGATATTGCAAGGGGAATGGGTGCGGATGTGGTTATCGCTGTGAATGTGGGAACGCCTCTCATGCCGGGTCATAAGATAAAATCGGTACTGAACATCACCGATCAACTGACCCGATTGATGACGCATTCAAATGTCAAAGCCCAAATTGAAGCCCTCGGACCGAATGATATTCTGATTCAGCCTGAGCTTGGCGATCTGGGTTCGGCTGACTTCGGCCGATCTGCCGAGGGCATTGCTATCGGAGAAAAAGCAGCCGCAAATCTGAGGCAGCGCTTGCAGTCTCTCTCCCTCTCCCAGTCCGAATATGACGCGTATCTAACTGAACGTGAAAAAAGAAGCGTACACGACCCCATAACCATTGACTTTATTCGTGTTGTAAACAACTCACGCCTGTCAGATGAGGTCATCGCATCCCGGATACATGCAAAACTGGGAAAAGAACCCGATCTCTCTGCTTTGAAAGAAGATATCGGGGCCATTTACGCTCTGGATATCTTTGAAAATGTTGATTATAATCTTGTCACCGAGAAAGAGAAAACAGGCTTGCTCGTCAACGCTATCGGGAAGTCATGGGGGCCCAACTATCTCCAATTCGGCATCAGGCTGGCGGATGATCTTCAGGGAGAGAACAGTTATGATCTCGGCATAAGTTACACCATGACCGAGTTGAATCGTCTGGGCGGTGAATGGCGGACCGAGGTGACTGTTGGTAAGAACCCCCGGTTTTTTACTGAATTTTATCAGCCTCTCGACCATTCGCTGCGCTATTTTTTATCCCCTTACGTCGAATATGAAAATCGGAATGTAAACCTGTTCCGTTCCGGAGACCTTGTTTCTCAGTACCGCGTCTCCACCTCTACCATCGGACTCGAGGGGGGGCGCGAACTGGGAGACTGGGGAGAGCTGAAGTTTGGCATTCGTCGGGTTATGGGTAAGGCTGAGGTGCGTATAGGCCCCCCCTATGCAGAGGAGTTTGATTTTGACGATGGTGACATTTTTGCGCGATTCTCTTACGACACATTAGACTCGCTCAATTTTCCCAGGCATGGGGCAAAAGCCGCCGTTGAATGGGCATTCTTCAGGGAAGAACTGGGTGCGGATATTTCTTTTAATCGACTGGTGTTTATAGAGGGGACGGCCCACACCTTGGATAAAAACACGCTGATTATGCATCTGAAAGGTGCGACCGTGTTTGATGATGAAGTTTCAATCCAGCACAATTTTCCTCTGGGTGGTTTTCTTAACTTGTCAGGCTATCATGAAAAAGAGATTTACGGTCCTCACTCACTCTCCGGCGCTATGATTTACTATCGGCAAATCGGCGACATTACTTATCTTGGGTGTTCATTAGAGACAGGGAATGTCTGGGAGGATACGGATGATATCGATTTCGGTTCTCTGATTCCGGCAGGAAGCGTGTTTCTCGGGGTCGATTCTTTTCTGGGGCCCCTTTATCTCGGGTTCGGGTATGCCGAGGGTGGCCGAAATTCCGTTTATCTGTATCTTGGAAAAGGTTTCTGATACTCTTGCTCTTTCTCTTACTCTTGCTCTTTCTCTTAATCTTTATCTTGATCGAACGGACACGGCAAGAGAAAGAGCAAGAGAAAGAGAAAGAGCAAGAGCAAGAGAAAGAGAAGGAAACAATAATGACAGACAAATTTCTCCATCGCCCTATAATTCTCTCCCTGCCGCTACTGGTCGCCGGCATCATTGCCGGTGCCTCATTCCCGGATCATAGGGGATGGACATACTTCGTCATCATTATATGTGCGGCCGTCATCATTCTGAAGCTTCTAAATGATGATAAAATATCTTTTCTGTCCATAGCGATCCTGTTTTTTGTGTATGGCTATCTTTCCATACAGCCTTATGTGGCACCCCGATTTCCTCCTGATCATCTGATCCATTACGCAGATGGAGACAAATGGATCATCACCGGCGTAATTGACGAAAAGCCGATAAAGGACGGAGATCGTATGAAATTCATCTTGCGGGTCGAAACACTCGGGAGAAATACATCTGTTACAGGGAATATTCATGTTACGATGGAAGGCGTCCATGATGATCTCTCCGTGGGCGACAAAGTCTCTTTTGTCAGCAGGATCAAATCCATCAGGAACTTCAAGAATCCGGGCGGATTTGATTATAAACGCTTCATGGCTTCCCGGGAAGTCTGGGTGACGGCTTCCGTTTACGGAGACTGGGTTGAACTCTTTGATGTGCTGGAAGATAAGAGAGAGGATGGAGGCATAGAGGCGTTTCGCTCCGAAATTTCGGAACTTATCGAAGAGACAGGCCCGGGAAAGCATGTGGGCGTGTTAAAAGCCCTGATTATCGGGGATAAAAGCGAAATTTCAGAGTCGGTACGGGAGGATTTCAGTCATGCGGGAATCGCTCATCTTCTCGCCATTTCAGGGCTTCACATCGGCATTATCGCGGGTGCCGCATTTATTTTTTTCCGCTGGCTGCTCTCCCGGTTTCCGTTTTTCCTTTGGAAAGCGTTGGACAAAAAAGGAGCTGCGATTTTATCCTGGTTTCCGGTAATTGGTTACGGTCTGCTTGCCGGGATATCGGTTTCCAGTCCTGCTCACAGAGTTGTCATCGCGGCCGCTGTTTTTATGATAACACTTATCCCTGAAGAGGGATACGGGTCCGGAGATATCCTGGCAATCGTGATTTCATCCTGGCTTTTGCTGATTGTTTACGGTCTGCTTGTGGGGATGTCGGTTTGCACCCCTGTTTACAGAACAGTTGTTGCGGCTACGATTTTACTGATGGCGCTTGTCATTGAAAAAGGAGACGACCCCATGAACACCCTGTCGCTTACAGCAGTTCTGATTCTTGTCGTTCATCCGCCCTCTCTTTTTTCTGCCTCGTTTCAGTTGTCATTTTCTGCTATTTTCTCAATAATATACGGCCATTCAAAGTTGCGTGGCACCAAGAGGATGATGGAAAGAAAGCAGATAAGAGAAAAGTTGTTCTCCTTTTTCCTGGTTTCACTTCTCGCCACTCTCGGCACAGTCCCTTTTGTTATGCTTTACTACAACCAAGTGACATTGGTGGGACTCTTTGCAAACTTTGTCTTCATTCCGGTTATCGGTTTTGTTGTCGTGCCTCTGGGCCTGATCTCCGTGCTTTTACATCTCTTCGGCTTCGGATGGGCTTCGGTATGCATCCATATCAGTGCGATTGTGCTGGCAAACACCCTTGAAACGGTGACGCCGACGTATCTTGAAATATTCGGCTTTTATGTATTGATCTGGGCGGTTTTGGAGATGATAGCGATTCACCCGGAAACAGACGATGAAAAAGAGAGATTCAGACGAAAACGGGCAAAGGTCGTCGCTATAATCATCGTGTTCGCAGGAATTGCTGACGGTTATTTCTGGATAAACCAGAGATTCCGGCATGATGATCTGAGGATAACGGTGATAGATGTGGGCCAGGGAAGTTCCGCGCTGGTGGAGACGCCGGGAGGTTTCTGCTTTCTTATGGACGGCGGCGGCTTTCCCGATGGTTCCAAGTTTGATGTGGGAGAAAGGATACTTGCTCCCTTTTTATGGCATAAAAGAATCAAGACACTTGACAAAATCATACTTTCCCACCCTGACGGCGACCATCTGAACGGTCTGTTATATGTTGCCGAGCATTTTAATGTAAAAGAGGTCTGGAGCAATAACGATGAATCGAATGAGATGAGATATCAGGCGTTTATGAGCATTATCAGAGAGAATCGGATTCCTCACCCTGAATTCAAAGATATGATTAGCGAACATGAGATTAACGAAGTCTGTCTGGAAATTCTTTATCCGCCGAAAGACTTTATGGAGAAAGGCGAAAAGTGGCGAAAAAAAACCAATAACAATTCCCTTGTGGTAAAGGTCACATTCGGAGAAGTATCCTTCCTCTTCCCCGGAGATATTCAAGCCAAAGCCGAGAAAGAGCTTGTGGAAATGGCAGGAGACAAATTAAAAAGTGTCGTCCTCATAGCGCCGCATCACGGCAGCAAAACATCAAGCTCTGAAGCGTTCCTTGATGCTGTCGATCCTGAATATGTTATCATATCCGCAGGGTGGAAGAACAGATTCAGGATGCCGCATTGGACAGTGATGAAGAGATATGAGGAGCGGGGATATGAGATATATCGCACGGATGAAGACGGAGCGGTCACTATCTCAACGAATGGGGAGTCGGTCAGGATTATGACGCATATTCTCCCGGACATCTGAAGTTTCCAAAACTCCTTGTTAAAAAAGGCCGCCAGCTTCCGAGACAAACATATCCCCCAGCACTCTTCGGGTGAAAATACGGGTCTGTCCATAGCGCGTGGTCTCAATCATATATTCGATATCCCTGTCAAATCCCTGCTTCTTCCAGTTTTTGATCCACCCTTTCACAGCAGGGCTTCCCGCGTTATGATCCATGAGGGCAAACAAAATATCCCGCTCTCCGTATTTCTCATACCTGTTGAGCAGCTCCTGCCTGCACCATCTTGCACCGAGATTTATACTCCGGCCGGGATCGGCAAGAAACTCCTCCCTTGACCCTGTTCCGCTGTTTTCCAGGAGATTCCAGCGGTTATCCAGCACCTGAAATGTGCGCGGCATGAACTGGAAAAGTCCGAATGCGGAACTTTTGGAAAGCGCGATGGGGGAAAACCGGCTCTCCCGGCGCATCATGCTGTACACCATTTCCGGCGGTGTTTTGTAACGCGAGCTTTCCTTCCTGACCGCGTTTCTGAAGACTGCCGGATAGGCGGTTGCCAGATACCGCCTGTCTCTCTGGGGCGCAGTCCCCTCCTCATAATATTCGCCCGCCAGCATAACCATGGTCATCACAAACGGCCAGTCCCCGGCAGTCTCCCCGATGCTGCCGGCGATCTGAAACATGTTTGACGAAGAGGCATTTATCTTCTTTGCTGTCAGGGCATCCTGGCGCAGTGAGAGGAGTACGCCCAGTCCGGCGATCCGCTCATCCAGTCTTTTCAGAGACAGATATTCAATCCGCTCCGTGGGAAACCCTCTCTGAAGCCGTTTTTCCGCATTCAGCGCGGTTTCATAAAGTCCCGTGTCAAGAGATTCTTTTATCCGGCGGTGATAAGCGGAACTCGGAGACAGATTTCTGTCCACGAAACTCTCTCCGAACGCATCCCTTAATTCAGAGCGTGTCTTTTTATCCGGCCGGAGCTGACGCTTTGCCCTGTTTCCCATGTTGAGATGCATTCTCGCCCGGATGGCGTAGTAATGAAAAGGGGCGTCCGCTATGATTTGCCGGAAATACCTTTCAGCCCGGTCTGATTTCCCAGTCTCTTCAAAAAAACGACCCAGCCAGAACTGTGTGTTGAAACGCATGGGTCCGTCCGGACGCTTACGCATGAGTTCCTTCAGGAGATCAGTGGCCTCCTTTGTTTTCCGATTTCCACCCTTTCCGTACAGCGTCATTGCCGGGTAGAAATGGGCGGAATCCGCCCTGTCATTCTTTCCCTTGAAGTTTCTCAGATAACCGTAATATGTTAATGCCTCCTCCGTCTTTCCCTCATTCTGATGATACTGGGCCAGTTGGTACAGGGCATCGTCATGCAGTTGCCCGGAAGGAAATTCCCTGATGAGTCGCAGAAGGTCCCTTTCATAAGCCTTGGTATCCCTTTCCATTCCCCGCCGTCCGTTTACCAATGCCCGTTCATAAAGGGCCTTTTGTGCAAGCTCAGGGTCTGCTGTCCCATTGTATGCGGAACTGAGCAGAGCCGTGATTTCAGAGCGGGCACGTCGTTTGCGCATGATTTTGGCCTGATACAGAGCCGCTTCCGAACGCACACGCGTCTCTTTGCTGTTGCTGAGACCGCTGAGAATCTCAAGGGACTCGTCATATTTTTTAAGCGCGAACAGCCGCTTTGCCCACAGGAGACTGACCTGATCACGGGAAATCTCCGAGCTCGGGATGTCTCTCATTATTCTCCTTCCGACCGGGTCGAGTGCGGATGAACTGGCGACCCGGAGGTATTCCAGAAAATATTTTCCGGCCAGTTCCCTATGTCCCAGATCATAAGCCAGATAAGCGATCTGCCGGGGGATGGCTTCCTGAATCTGGGGCAGTGTGGAAAGAAAGGTTCCATGTTTCGGAGGATGAAGCATTCCGTTTGCCAGAGGGACGTTTTTCAATTTTTCATAGACTTCGACAAGGTGCGTGAGTTCGCTCTCAGTGATTCTCTGTTCCCCGACAATTCCGAGCCATCGCCATAACGCGATAATCGCAATGCCGCTTCCGCCTCTGCCGTCCTGATACGGATCCTTTGCGGCCCATTCGGCCACTGCCCGATAGCTGTCAGCCTGCCCCGAGCCTTCTCGCCGGAATCTGATTGCCCGATCACCGGCAACCGTGTCTTCCCGCAGTCTGAACACTTCGCCAACCAGGAACGTCTGCAAAGGCCACATCGGATCAGCCGGATCCTGTCGATTTAAAGCGGCCAGTTGTTCTTTTTGGAATCTGAGCGCATGGAATCTGTCGGTTGACGCTTCCAGCAGGTCTTTGCAGGTTATCCCGTCTGCCGGACAGGGGTTCAGGATAAGAACGGACAGGGTCAGAAATGCAGCAAAGAAATAGTGCATACTGCCTGTGTACAATGATGATTTGGTCATTTGCTTTTTCTCCTCTTTGATATGTTGTTTTTAAAAACTTGAACTTGAACGTAAACATTCCTGATTCTGACGCTTTTTGTGGTCCCGGGAAATATGACACCGGATTTTAGGATGAAACGGATATCCGTCTCCGGTTCGCCGGCTTATGCCGGACCGGGGATATCCGTTTAATCCTGATATCCGTTGTCATATTCGGGTGAAAAATGACAACGGATAACAGGATTAAACGGATAACAGGCAAATCCGTTTAATCCCCTGATCCGTTGTCATATTCGGGTGAAAAATGACAACGGATATCAGGATTGAACGGATAACAGGCAAATCCGTTTCATCCCCTGGTCCGTTGCCATATTCGGGTGAAAAATGACAACGGATATCAGGATTGAACGGATAACAGGCAAATCCGTTTCATCCCCTGGTCCGTTGCCATATTCGGGTGAAAAATGACAACGGATATCAGGATTGAACGGATATCAGGCAAATCCGTTTAATCCCCTGATCCGTTGTCATATTCGGGTGAAAAATGACAACGGATACCAGGATTGAACGGATATCAGGCAAATCCGTTTAATCCCCTGATCCGTTGTCATATTCGGGTGAAAAATGACAACGGATACCAGGATTGAACGGATAACAGGCAAATCCGTTTAATCCCCTGATCCGTTGTCATATTCGGGTGAAAAATGACAACGGATACCAGGATTGAACGGATAACAGGCAAATCCGTTTAATCCCCTGATCCGTTGTCATATTCGGGTGAAAAATGACAACGGATACCAGGATTGAACGGATAACAGGCAAATCCGTTTAATCCCCTGATCCGTTGTCATATTCGGGTGAAAAATGACAACGGATATCAGGATTGAACGGATATCAGGCAAATCCGTTTAATCCCCTGATCCGTTGTCCATAAGTGTAAACTTAAGGATTCCCAAAACTCTTTATCTTTATCTTTATCTTTATTTTGATTTTGATCAAACGGACACGGGCAGGATCAAGATCAAGATCAAGATTAAGATTAAGCCGTCTAAATCAGCTAATTTCCCTTGCCCGCTTTTTGGCCCCTGATATTCAGGCTGACTCCTGTTAAAACGGGCATTGTGGTCAAATTTTTCAGGGGCCGGAAACCGGGCAAAAAATCATGGCTAAAAACGGCATTTTTAGACGGCCTAGATTAAGTCCTAAGTTTACACTTATGATCCTGATACCTTTAAGTACCTGGCCATAAGTTTTTCGGCATTTCATATCTCACACAAAGGCACAAAGAAAGGCACAAAGAAAGGCACAAAGAAAGGCACAAAGGTGAGAACAAAAGAATTTATGGCAGGTACTTAAGGTTCAAGTTCAATGTTGACGATACCACCTCTGTATTTACAATAGAAACGGAACGCTCTCCGAATCCATGGAATCATCTTCTTTGTCAAATACCACATCCCCTTTTTTGACGACTTTTTCAACAGCGCTGACTCCGATATGATACGGGATATAGTGATACGACGGAAATTCAAGGATAACGAGATCCCCGCTTTTGCCGATGTCAAGACTTCCGATGGTGTCCGCCCTGTCAATGGCTGCCGCGGCGTTTATGGTCAGAGCGTTTATGGCTTCTTCTGTGGAGATATCCATATAAAGCGTTGCCAATGCAAAGATCAGCGGAATCGACTCCGTGAAGCAACTGCCGGGATTCATATCCGTTGCCAGGGCTGTCGCGCAATTCTGATCAATCATAAAGCGGCCCCTTGCATACGGCTCCTTTAAGCTGAACGCCGTGCCCGGGAGCAGCGTCGCGACCACACCGGCCTCGGCCATATCCCTGATCCCCTTGTCAGACGCCTGAAGCAGATGATCTGCTGAAACCGCCCCGAGTTCCGCGGCCAATTCGGCACCGCCCAACTGCGCCATTTCATCGGCATGAAGTTTCAATTTCAGCCCCTGTTTTTTGGCTTCACTTAACAACTGTCTCGACTGCTGTATTGAAAAGACATTTTTCTCGCAGAAAATATCGCAGAATTCGGCGAGATTCTGTTCAACCACCCGGGGCATGACTGCATGGATCATGTAATCGATAAACGCGTCTTCTTTTCCTTTGTAACCCGGCAGAACCGCATGCGCGCCGAGAAATGTCCTGACCACATCAATCGGATGAACCTTGTCAAGCTTCCGCATGACTTCCAACTGCTTGATTTCCGTGTCATGGTCCAGGCCGTAACCGCTCTTCCCTTCAACGGTCGTCACGCCAAAAGAGAGCATGGAATCCAAACGCTTTTTTCCGGATCGGATCAACTCTTCCCTGCCGGCTTTTCTTGTCTCCTTCACGGTATTCACAATCCCGCCCCCGCGCTTCATAATCTCCATGTAGCTCTCTCCGCGGAGCCGCCATGAAAACTCCTCGGCTCTGTATCCGCCGAAAACAAAATGGGTGTGGGAATCGACAAATCCGGGTAAGACGCACTTGCCTGTCGCGTCTATGATAACAGGGGCTTTTTTGCTAAATCCGCTTCCGTCGAACCGGTTCATCACGTCTTCAGAGAACCGGACCAGAACATCATCCGTTTTTCCAACCGCCTTAATAACCCCGTCTTCGATAAGGACGCCGCCGTCAGTGACAATATGCAGATCAGACATCTCTTTTCCCTGTTTTGCCCTGAATCCGCTGCATGTCACCAACTGGGACGCATTCTTTATAAGCGCGTTGCCATTCATTCTTACTCCGTATCTATTCCATAAATCTCGATTCAAGAACCTGTTCCATTGAAAAATCCTCTAATCTCAGATAGTATGCAGCCGTGTCAATTAAGGCTTCCATGGGGACAAGTCCGATGATTTCACTTCCGACCACACTGACGCCGTATCGTTCGGCTTCGATTCGGATCAGTTCAAACACCCGGTAAAGCGCGGTTTTCGTGAAATCTGTCATATTCATTGAGACTTGGACAATCCCCCGCTCTTTTAATTCGATGCCGATTCCTTTGCAGAATCGCAGCCCGCCGCTGATATGCCGGACTTTCTTTGCGATGTCGCCGGCAATGGTCGGATTGTCCGTTCCCAAATTCACATTATAAGCGACCAGCGGCATTCTGGCACCCACAGCCGTCACCCCCGCGGTGGGATGAATCTCTTCAGGGCCGAAATCCGGTCTCCATTCAGGCAGTTTCATCTTTTCGGCCATTCCTTCAAACCCGCCTTTTCTTATTTCGGCAAGGTTCTCCCTGTCCGGATGGGACGCCGATTTTTCATATAAAAATATGGGCAGATGATATTTTTCAGAGACCGCTTTTGCCGAGGCTTTTGAAATCTCCACAGCCTCTTCCATGCTGACATTCCTGATCGGAATGAACGGAACCACATCTGCCGCGCCCATCCTCGGATGCTGGCCCTGATGCGTTCTCATGTCAATATGCGCAATTGCAGCCCCCACAGCTTCCGTGACAGCGTCCTTTAACACCGCAGGCGTTCCCACCGCTGTCACAACCAGCCGGTTATGATCTTCATCCCTCTGGTAATCCAAAAGCTTGACGCCCTCTTTTCCCCGAAAAGGATTTACGATCTTTTCAATTTTGTTCAGGTCTCTGCCTTCACTGAAATTGGGTACACATTCTATGATTTTTTTCATTTCGAATATTTTCTGATTCTGTAATTTAATAATTTAAAGGAACTAAGGTACTCAGAAAAAACGCATTACCCCGAAAAGACATCCGGCTCCCGGAGGCGGAATAAGCACCCGCCCGCAAATTTGCCCCTCTGCGCCTTTCTTTGTGCCTTTGTGCCTTTGTGTGATATATGAAATAATGCGTTTTTTCCGAGTCCCCAAATCCGGAGTGCAAGACTCCGTCTTGTAAATCCATCCGTAACTGCATCCGGATAAGTACCCGGCCAGAAGTTTTCCATGATTTCATATCTCACACAAAGGCACAGAGGCACAAAGAAGAGAAGAGTATGGAAAAATTTATGGCCGGGTACTTACTTTGCCTATTTTTGCTCCCATCGAGACACAGACCAAAGATGAATGTCCGATTACCGGATAGCGGTCACCAGTTGTAAAAACAGGCAACAATAAAATCAAAAACCTCATCAAAGCTCGCCGTGTGAGTCTTGAATCTCGGTTCTTTCCGCATCACATGAAGGTGGCATTCCTAATGCACCACCGGTCTCTGATGTTCAGGGTCCCGATCATAGCGGAAATGGAAATGATTCCCGGGGCCTTCATAGTGATAGGAATACGAAGGCCGGTGAACAAATCCGGCCTCGTCAATAACAATCTTCTCCTTAAAACGCAACAGCGATCCGTCCTTAAAGTTAAGCGGTTCAGCCCGGACGCTTCCTTCACAGCGGTTTAACGGTTTAAGCCTAATCGCATTCCAGTCATCGGTACAGTCACTTGTGGTCGCCTTGTGCCTTACATGGAAGTAGTAATTTCGGATATCCTTGAATCTCATCATTTAAAACATCCTTGCGAATTCGTATTTCTGAAAAGGTCACGATATTCATCCCGAACCAGTGTCAGCAACATCATCCAATCCATTGTCTCAAATTCATCAGGAGCGATTCCCTCCCTCATCTGCCGCATAAATTCATCCGAAGAGATGCCATAAGCTTTTTCATATTCCGATATCTTCGTCTCAATCTCCTCATCGGACAATTCGGACGGCGCTGATCCCTCAAACAGATCACGTCTGAGTTCAAGTTCAAGTTTAAAGCTCCCCTAAAATATTCACGCCTCACATATTCAATGTATCGTCAGATATCCTGTCAATCGTACTGTCAAAAAAAAATTCCGAAGTCTCTTCCCAAGTCTGATCATTCGTAAGACCCATATATATGTCATCTAATCTGGCGTCGTGTTTTTTCAGGGCTTCGATGTTTATCTGTTTCAGTATGAGAATGGCGTTATTCATCCCGCCGGTATTATTATCCGCGATCAGGCCCTCCAAACGGTCAAGATAAAATTTCAATATTTCTTCGTGATCAGCCCGGCTTAATATGCTTTTCCCGTTTACGATTTTTTTCATTGACATCTTTCTTACAGAGTCAGCCGAAGAGACAGTCCCTATCATAAAGGCTTTCATTTTCATCTTGTTGCCAGGTATTTTATCAAGAATATCAAAATAATATTTCAAAGTCTCTTTCCATTTCAAAGGATAGGGAAGAATCTCGCTGTTATAGACTCTGCAGATATAGTCGCTGTAATTTTTCCATGTTTCAGGATCCAGTTCCAGCAGTCTGATGACAAATGTGGCATTGCGAACACCGTTTTTATTATTCCTTTCGATCAGATTTTTTAACCGGTCAAGATAAAATTTTAATATTTCTTCGTGATCGGCCCAGTCCAATATTCTTTCGTCTTTGATAATTTTCGTCAGCGATCCTTTTCTCAGGAAACCGATCTGAGAAATTGTATCTGACAAAAAATCCTTCATCCGGGTATGCCTGAATTTCTTTTTCAGATCGGTTAATTCCTTACCGGCCGCTTTTGAATCTTCATTCAGCTCTTTTTGTGCATCCTCTAATTGTTTTACCCGCTCCTTTATTTCCTTTATTTCATCCCGAATCTGATGCGTACATCCTCCAAAAAAAATTACTGTGACGATTGTTGTGACGATTAGTTTGGTTAAATTTTCAGTCATTGATTCACTCCTTATATATATAGAGAAACCAGGTTTTTTGAAAAACCCGGTTTCTTTGGAACAATTCTATAAAACGGGGGAGATAAATCAATGGGGTGGGAAGAGTATTTAAAGGTGGAAATATCCTACTAGTCGATGCTCAATCTTCAACCTTCAACCTTCAATTTCCTCACTTGACCACTCTCAGAACATTATCCGACTTTTGCAGTTTTTCCCACAACTCTGTAATAATAACCGCCGACACATCATCTGTCTCATCTTCACCAGGTCTGGCGATGTATGATTTCATCAGTTTCTCATTTCTCTTCCACAGCCTGAACTCATTTTTGACATACACGCGTAAAGACGGCATCGAAGCCATCAGTTTTTTTCTGGAAAAATTTGCAATTCTCGTCTTTTCTTTAAATGTAAGCTGGGAAAGAATCATATCCACGACCTGATCCACGGTTTTGGGAAGGCCGATAAAATCCTCAAGTTTCGGCTTATCCGCATGGGGATCGGGAAAAGAGTCGTATCGGCTCATATCAGAAAGCTTGATTTGGAAAGCGGTCTCCAGGATATCCGAAGCGGTCTGATAGATGTCAATATTCTCAATGCTGTTCGGGCCTGCGATGTTCAGAATCTCAATGTCATGGTCTCTGATCCAGGAGCTGATTTTTTCCGCGGCCTGAAATGCGATGATGAGGTTCAGGTCTGTGTAAAGGTTCGGACGTCCGTGTTTTTCCGCAAGTCGCCGGTTTAATGCGGAACTTCCCGTCAGTTTGCCGGCGGAGATGATCAGGGTTCCGTCCGAATCCCGCACATTCTGTTCGGTTGTCTGAGAATAATTGGCATGAATTACCTGCAACTGATAGATGTCGCTAAGTATTTCAGTCTTATGCCTTTCCGGTATCCATCCGCCATGGGCAATACCCAGCTTGATTGCGATATCAAGCGCGGCCTGTTCCACCCCGGTCTGGCCGGCGGAAATAATTTTCTTAATCATCACGCACCTCCTTATTGGCGGTTTACGGTTTACGGTTTACGGTTTACGGTTTACGGTTTACGGTTTACGGTTTACGGTTTACGGTTTACGGTTTACGGTTTACGGTTGACCCAAGAAACTTGGTTTCTATCATGGCAAAAACAACAACCGCCAACCGTAAACTGTCAACCGTAAACCGCCAACCGTAAACTGTCAACCGTAAACCGCCAACCGTAAACTGTCAACCGTAAACCGTCAACCGCCAACCGTAAACTGTCAACCGTAAACCGTCAACCGCCAACCGTAAACTGTCAACCGTAAACCGTCAACCGCCAACCGTAAACTGTCAACCGTAAACCGCCAACCGCCAACCGACTACTGTCTGACGATCAGCCGTTTTCCCACATACAGGGTTTTTTTCCTGTTCAGACGGTTCCATTTGACAAGTTTGGACATCGGCACTTTGAATCTGGCGGCAATTCTCGAGAGGTTGTCTCCTCTCCTGACCGTATAGAAACGCTTTCTTTTCTTAGCCTTTTTCCTTTTCTTAGCCTTTTTTATTCTTTTTATCTCTGCTTCCTTCTGCTTCTCCGCCACCCATTCATCACGCAGGGTTCCATATCGGGCATAAAAATCTCCGGATGATCCTTCGGGGATGGCGATGGAATAGGTTCCCGGCGGCAGATGGCGATTCCTGATTTCAGGATTCAGTTCCCTGATAGTCTTGTAATATGTGCCTGCCGCTTCTGCGATTATCGGAAGGGGTACCTTTCGGGGACAATCCACCTGGACCCGGTCAAATCTGACAGGTCTGTAGAAATCCTTTTGTGTCAGATGGAATCCGTATTTCTCAGGATTGGCCAGAAGCATTTTGACAGCGACAATCTTGAGAATATGCCGCTGGGTTTCCAAAGGAAGATAGAGATTGTAAAAGTCATTGGTCTTCTGGAAATCAATCCTTTTTCGCAGTCCTGATTCTCCCATATTATACGCGGCAACGGAGAGTGTCCACGATCCGAAATCCGAATAAAGATTCCTCAGATAGCTCACTGCAGCCTCAGTGGATTTATGGAGGTTTCTGCGTTCGTCAATGACTGAATTGATGGTCAGGCCGTATCTGATACCTGTGGATTTTATGAATTGCCAGAAACCGGTGGCATACTTTGATGATCGGATGTGTGGGATTAAGGAACTTTCCACGACAGCGGAGTATTTGAGATCATCGGGCATCCCGTTTTCTCTCAGTTTTTTTTCAATGTACGGCATATAGCGGCCCGTCCGCTTGAGCCAGAGAATCACCTGGGAGCGGTTCCAGGCAAAAAGCAGGAGTTCTTTCTCCAGACCTTCATAAACCTGCTGATTGTCCAGGGGAACCGGCTCTCCGCAGAAATCCACAGGCGGACTCATTCTGATGCTGGAGATCAGCGGCGGAAAGTCGGCTGCCCGGGTCAGGGTAGCCATTGTACCGTTCAGAAATACGATACAAAAAGTAAGAAATAGAATTTTTCGCATAACATACCTCCTCTTTTAGGGTGTCCCATCTGCCCATTATGTCGTTCTGTTCAGAACCGGTTTCAAACCGGAATCCTTTGTGACAATAATGACGGCAGACATGGATTCCGGGTCAGAATTGAAAAAATTGTACCCCAATTTTTTCAATTCTGCCCGGAATGACAGGCGGAGGTGGGACACCCCCTCTTTTAAAGTTTTATCGGAGTGCAAAGCTTGCTTTGCGGCCGGATGCAAAAAAGCCATCCGGGATATCCATACAAAACAAGGGTTTGTATTTCGGAGTGCCTTGCGAAGCAAGCTTTGTACTCCGGAATGTTTAACTGAAAAGGGCTGCTCGGACGGTTTTTCCGACAACGCCGTCAACGACTAGCTGGTTCTGATTCTGAAACTGCCTGACCGCATGTTGCGTTTGCGGGCCGAAGACTCCGTCAACTGAGGTTTTAAATTCCTTTTTTACCAAAGCCCGCTGCACACTTTTAACATCATCCCCTCGCATATAAGGCGTTGTCAGAAACAGTTGTCTTTCCCTTTCTTCCGGCACAGGAAGTTGAAGGGGGTTGTTTTCATAATCTGCTTTGTTCCCGCACGCCAACTGAGGAATCTGGGGATAAGCGTTGTGTCGCAACGAATTCCGAACACGCTCTATCAGGTTTCTTCGGCTGATATGTCCGCCTGTCTTACGCATATGCTTACAAAGATAATAGGTGAAAGCACCGTTGACGGTCCCGTCGATCTCAGCATCAGCAGACGTCTGATCCGACCGGCAGCCTGACCAGAGAATGTGGTGTTTCGTACTCCGCCCTCCTGATCTGTTTCCTGATCTGAACCCCCTGACTTTCAAATCCTCCTCCTCACCTTCATGTCGGAATCGGATATCCTGAGGCGGCTCAAGATACCTGCTTTTTGAGGTATCCCGGGGAGTATGGTCCGCTGACCGGGGCATCGTGCGGATCCCGTCACCCGAGTGGCAGCAATCCAAAAAGACCTCCAACAGCGAATTCTCCGGAAGGCCGCTGAAGATATCATCCAGATCATCATCGAGAATAAAACAGCCGTCCCAGTCATGATCCCAGGGACAGATCAATTCGTCCATACCGTCCTCAAGCTCATCCCCGTTCCGGTCACGAATCTGGGAGCCGTGTCCCGAAAAGTGAAACACCATGAAATCCCCCGGCTTCGTCGCACGAACAAGCCATTTCAGCCTGTGAATAATATTCTCCCTGGTCGCCCGACTCTCTGTCAGGACCCGAATATCACTATTTCCGAAGCCCAGATAGGTCTTCAGAATATTCCGCATATTGCTTACATCATTTAAACATCCCCTAAGGTCACCGATCTTCTTATAATCATTGATGCCGACCAGAAGCGCTCTCCTTGCCATAACACCTCCTTTAGTCACAGTTGTCCGTTCCAACTGCCTCGTTGGTTCGTCCGTTAGTCAGTTGTCCGTTGGTCCGTTGTCCGTTGGTATGTTGGTCCGTTGTCCTTTGGTCCGTTGTCCGTTGCCAGTTCCAACTGCCTTGTTGGTCCGTTGTCCGTTGGTCCCTTGGTCCGTTGCCAGTTCCAACTGCCTTGTTGTTCCGTTGTCCGTTGGTCCGTTGTCCGTTGCCAGTTCCCACTGCCTTGTTGGTCCGTTGTCCGTTGCCAGTTCCAACTGCCTTGTTGGTCCGTTGTCCGTTGGTCCGTTGTCCGTTGCCAGTTCCAACTGCCTTGTTGGTCCGTTGTCCGTTGGTCCGTTGTCGGTTGGTCCGTTGTCCGTTGCCCGTTCCGACTGCCTTCCCTCCTCTCTCCCCTGTCCCCTCTGTCCTCTGAGAATTTCGCTGATATGCTGAAAATTCGGACAGGCGCGGCTATTGTGAATTTTCTCCTGAACAAAAGCCGCCAGTTCTTCCTGCGATACCGGCCTTGTACGATTATTGGCCTCAACAATCGTCACATCCCCTTCCTTGACGGCATAGTTGAGCAGCGCCAGTGCGTACCACCGGGCAGCCTGTGCCTCCTCCAATGAGATAAACTTTCCCCCGATCTCTCTGAACTTGCCGAGCATTTCGTTTGTCACCTTCCACTTGGGAGGGGGCGGAATGGCACAGCGCGCATCCCGGATGTAGAACGCCTTGCCATTGCCGTCTTTTTCCAAAAAGTCAATGCCTCTTTTGACACTGGCCCTGACATAAGAGTTATTCAGTTCAGTGTCTATGATAAAGACGGCATCGAGGTGAGAAACTTCGGAAGTCTGTGCGGCGGCTCTGATCCTGCACCTGATGTCAACATACTTGTCTTCAGACTGGCTCAGGGATTCAAGTTCAAATCCGCTCTCAGGCGAATTGTGTCTCAGGTAAAGCTCCAGCGCACGTTTCAGTCTGCTGCGGTCCGGCTGATAGCGGTTGAAGTCGGCCCGGATCAGTGTGTACTGATGCTCAAACTCATCCTGCAATTTGTCAAGCGGAAAAACAGCTTCAACAGGTTCGGCATCAGGATAAAGGATTTGTTTCAGCCGCTGGTTTGCCAGCATGATCACCTGCCTCGGGCTGTGAAGACGCATTTTGAAGGTGCTTGTCAGCTTCTCTTTGTCAAACGGAGAAAGGTCGTCCTCTTTCTGAAGGTTCGGATTCCGGATTCCGAATTTCGGATTTCCATAGACCGACGCGAGGCGGGTTCTGACAATCCCCAGCGCCTGATTGTCATTGCATCCCTTGAGCTGAAATTCATTGGTCCTGAGCCGGGTGATGACTTGCTGGTTCAGTTTTTTTGTGAACTTCTCTTCCCACTGCTGCCCTCTGACAAAAACGAGCGGCAACATGGCTTTCACCTTGTCAACCAGAAATTCGACCATCTTTCCCAGAGAGCGGATTTTCTCATCGGTATCATAATTCTCCAAACGGTCAAAACAGATCACCAGGGGCTGCCCGTAATGCAGCAACAGCACGCCCAGATAGTTCAGAATGTTGCGTGATTCCTGTTCTGACAGAGAAGGGGAATATCGGAGGCGGCTGGGCACCTGAAGCAATGCGGCATCCTCATCGTCAATTGCGGCGCCTCTCAGCCACTCCATTGCTGCCGACCGCTTATCGGGTGACTGATATTGGAACAGAACCTTTAAAAACGCCTTCGGGATATCAGGAAATTTCACCCGTATGAAGCTGATGGCTCTCTTTTCAATTTCCTCGGGTGAGAGAGGGCCTTTTCTCATCACATCCCTGACCATTCTGCTCAGGTCTTTGAATGAGGAACTGAGGAACTGGGGAACTGAGGAATCTCTGAATTCAGTCCTCCATTCGTTCAGTCCTCTGATTTTCAGATTCTTTAATCTCCTGATTCCCGAATTTCTGAACGTCTGAGAGGATTGTTCGCTGACTTCCTTAAAAATTCTCTCCAGGATAATATCCAACTGGGTGACGTCTGAAGACGGATTAATCGGGTAACAGAGATTAACTATGACTTCCCGCAGAAGATAACGATAGGTCTGTTCGGTATCTTCAATGGGCTGGACATACGCAAAGGAAAAGGGGAAATCCGTCTGTCTGCCGTATTTCAGAATTCTGCCCACAAGGTGCGTCTTACCGCTGCCGACCTCTCCGAACACTAATCCGGCGCAGGGAAGGGAAGGGCTTTTGGTCTTCTGGTCGATCAGCTGGGCGATCTCCTTAAAGGCACGTTCATTAATGGATCTGACATCCGGATATTTGTCTTCCCAGGGATCCCCGACGCTTGAGGAAGTAAAGGGATTTTCTTCTTTCAGCGCCTTAATTTTTTTTTCATTATCGTTCATCATCTTTTCCCCACCAAGTCAAATTGATATAAAGTAAACCGTTTTCGTCTGTAAAAGAGTCTTTTATTTCTTTTTCTGTCATTATTGAAGGGTCTCCCCCATGAAGTTCGATGGTATAGTCTGCCATCAGATGCATCAGCATGCGATCAAAACGCTCTCCGGGCCAATCCAGATATTCCCGGATGCGATGAATGCGGACAAACTTCTGCCCTTTGCCCACCTTTTCGCAGGCTGCTTTGAATACGGCCCGGCCGTCTATGGGACGTTCTTCAAGAGTAGTCTGCCCTCCGATCTTACAGGAGATTTTCAGGCGAGGGGTGTGGCTTTCACTGAAAGTACATATAACATCGCCTGTTTCCAACAGCTTGTTGAGGTTGGCGATAAAGTCTTTTTTAATCATGGGCAAATTTCTGGCCAGATTCTTGGGAGACATTCCGGGATTCCGCCTGATCTTATCTAAGATGATCTCATTCATCGACATATCGAAGCCGATATAAACGGATTTCGGCCCCTTATATGCCGACATGCCAGTTCCGAGATAAGGTTTCAGATGGCTGAGGACATCGCCGGCACGGGATTTGTGTTTGGCGATCCCCAGCCGCTTCAGCAAAGCGGCGGAAAGGCCGTTTCTGATCTGCGTAACTGTGAGGTAGTCTTTTTTTCTCTTTCTCAGCAACTCTGCAATCTGTTTCTGAACAATAGGGGGTGACTCTTCTTCCATACGGATTCTCCCGATTCTGGTAACTTTATGGTAATTCTCTGTGTACAGGACAAAAAACTTCGGATGCCTGAAAACCGGGCATCTGTCATTCCGGGCGGAAGTGCCGGGAATCGGCAGGATTCCCGGCACTTCCGACCCGGAATCCACTTTTTGTCCTGTACTCAGGATAATTCTTTAAATTTCACTGATATTTTATCGGATGAAGGATTCGGGTTTTTGAAAAATTTTACAGCGATTCTTTCTTCATCATTCAAAATTGTTTTAATTGACATGATTCGCTTGCCTTTTCGATTATCTCTGTCCATTTTGAAAATTCTGTAAATTTCTGTGTCCTCATCTTGTTCAGTGTTATCTTTATTATAAAAGATGACCCCGTAAAACTTAATTTTCACATTATCATATCTGCCTTTATATACAGGCGACTGATGGTTGTTAATTGTCAGCAAAATCAGAAATCTGCTAATAGATGAACTGATTTGAGATTTAATATAGTTCAATGTATTCGGATGCTTTTGTTTTTTCTTTCCCTTTACACCGGGGCTGCTTATCGAACTTTTTAATTCTATGAAATAAACTTTTAGCCATTTACCCTTTAAGAACACCAGGGCTTCCTCCACAGTTCTGATGTTATTGCCGAAGCCTTCAATGTTCTTGTGCTTTTCCAAATGCAATCTCCAGATTTCATAGTTCGCATCGTATGGAATATCTGTTATCACAACTCGCTTTAATTTTGCGTTGTGCTTTGATTCTGTTATCTCAATATGATCTTCTTCAACATTGGATAAAAATAATCCGCTATCCCTCAATTCTCTTTGTAATCTTCCGCGAACTTCAGATAACAGCACTTTAATCTTCCTCTTTTTCTTCTAACTCGTAAATTTCATCTGTCAGCACTTCAGCAATGCGTTTGATTTTATCAAACTGGGATCTGAAGTCAGAGAATAACACTCCATACTCGTCTATTTCATAACTGAATATTCTGTTGCCATTGAAGAAGTAAATCGCTGTATCTTTGTCGGTCAGCTCCGTATCCGGCGATATATCCAAGCTGTTCCTTTCGATAATCCTTTCCGTATCAACTCTGTGGCCTTTCAGGATTCCCAGATATAAATGATTGTTAAGCGCAGATGTTAGGAGAGGGCTGTGTGTTGTAAGAAGCACCCTGTTATCGTTCTGGTTCACAAATTTTATCAGCAAATCAAGCAATGCGATCTGATTTTTCGGATGTACATTCTCCTCCGGTTCGTCTACGATCAGAAAATTGTTGTTTTCCTCAGCCCAGTATTTGAGAAACAGGTACAGACTGGCCAACTGATTCACTGACGAAGAGGACAAACACATTTCCAATTCCTTTTCCTTATCCTTGCCTATCCTGAGAAAAAACTCCGCAGGCGCGATACCCTCTTTTCTTTTTATGACGATCTCGCCGCCGATAATATCCTCCAGCGATCTGAAGAAAGGTTCATACGCTTCGGATGGTGCGGGCACTTTTTCATTCAATCTGTACATCCGGGTCATTAAGGCATCCATGGGCGCGGTATATTTGCTTTTGGACGCCCGAACAACCTCCTCTATGTTTTTGTCCAAATTTCCCTTTGATGCGAGAATGTCAGACAACTTTTCTTCCAATTCCTTCCGCCTCTCTTTTTCATATCTGAATATGTATTCATAGAAACTCGGATAGAACATTCTGGTTGCGGATAAATAAAACGGTTTTTCCCTGTTGAAAAGAATGGCCATTGTTGATAACAGGACAGATTTCTTCAAACCCTCCTTTTCATCAAAACCATCTCCTGATAAGAGAGTGAGAATCTCTTTGTCTCTCGGTCTGTTATTCTCCCTTATCTCTATTTTCAAGGCGTTCTTTTTCTTCACAAGCTCGACGAGACGCTGTTTTGTTTTGCCTCTGCTTTTGGATTCCATGATTTTCAAAAAGCTGTGATTCTTATTTTTCACATATTTGGTAACATTGTTGTTTCTGCTGAACTTGAATGCGATGGAAAGATCATTCACGATGAAATGCTCTTTTTCAACATGTAAAATTTCACCTGAAAGTTCATTCTTTATGAAATCTGAAAACTCGTTCAATAATTCCCTGACAAAGGAAGGCGTAATTTCAAAACATCCTTCGGCTTCTATCTTCTTTATATTCACAAATTTGTCAACTTGTTTGTTGTTTGCCACATAGTCCACAAACTTTGAATGAGCCGCCGGATGAAATATGATCCACATCAGGTGCGCCATGTACGTCTTGCCGCTATTATTATAGCCTACGAACACATAGAATTTTTTGGACAGGTCGATTTTGCCGGATTTTATCGGACCGAAATTTTTGACTTCCAGATACATTTTGTATGCCTTATGTTATGAAATATAACTTCAGAATTCTAATGTTTTTGGGTTGCCATCTCAATCTCAGTTTTTGTGACCAGAGGTCCCTGAAGTCTTTGAACTGGAACACTGCCCCCAATCATCATATCACCATGACCAATAAGATATTCAGCACCTGTCTGGTCTAAAATGATTATACTGTTACTCGATGTGGTTACTTTGAGGGCTACCTTTAGTTGTAAGTTCGCTTTGATAATGGGTGTCACGACCTTGGCGTCCGGTCTCTGAGTGGCCAGAATAAGATGTACACCCGCTGCCCGCCCTTTCTGTCCAAGCCGTTGGATAGATACTTCCAGTTGCTCTTTGGTCTTTTTATCAATGATAAGGTCTGCATACTCATCAATGATAATTACACGATGGCTCAGGGGGGAACCAAGGTGATTATAGGTGGCAATGTCAATTGAACCTGTTTTTTCAAACAACCGATAGCGCTCTTCCATATCATCCACTATTTGAAGAAGTTCTTTCATGGCAGGCTCGTTATCCATTAATACGGGGCCGGAAAGATGCGGCAAAGATGCGATATCCGTAAAGCTGACCCGTTTGGGATCAACCAGCGTAATTTGGAGGTCTTCAGGCTTTGCATTAAGGGCCAGACCGATAGCTGCGGACCTTAGAAAAACGCTTTTTCCGCTTCCCGCGGTGCCTCCCACCAGAATGCTTGGCATTGTCGAATCGCTCAGATCAGCCCAGACAATTGAGCCGTCAATAGATGCGCCAAGAGGAAAGGCAACTTTGGACTGAGGTTTGTTTCGCTGTCCGTTTCGCCAGACCTCTCCCAAAGTCAATGGAATTCTGATTTTCCGCGGGACATCAATACTCACAAATCCGGCCTGAGCTTGGATCAGCGGAGCAGAGTGCAAGCCCAGTTCCACCTGCAAATTTTCCGACTGGTTCATCAGTTTTTTAACGGTGACACCTTTTTCGAGCAACGGCTTTATCTTAAATCGAATAAATCTTGGACCGGCGATGTATCCTAACGGCTTAACGGGCAGCTTTAAGGATCCGAGGGCATGGGTAATCGCTTCTATGCCCTGATCCGCTTCTTTTGTCGCCTTTTTTGAGTTATATGTGTGATGGTCGGACGAGATTGGCGGTTTTTCTTTCTTATGAGCCCCCCACTCTTGCTCGCATTTCGGATTGAATTCACAATCTTCACAAAGTTGTGGGTCAGGAGAGGACGGCAAAGTTGTGTTTCCCTTTTCCTGGACGGCATCCTGAACATCAATGACCTGTTGAAAAAGATTGGAAAGATTTTGCATGGCATTGCTGATATCTTCTGCGGAATAGAAAACCTCCGGTTCATCATCTTCTTCAAGATAAAAAACTGCCCCGCGTGGAGATATGCCTGTTTTATTTCTGAGCAACCAGCAGTAAAGCACAAGTTGTAAGAAATCTTCATCCACACGACCTCCTGCCTTGCGACCTTTAAATTCCATGACAACAGCTTCACCGCCTGTCACATCAAAAAGCAGCGCGTCATATCTGCCGCTGATTTGAAATTTCCTGTCGTTACCCAGATCGTAAATGCCTATGATCAATTCTTCAGGATTGTGAAAGGTTCTTGCCAGCAAAGCGTCTGTCTCGTTCTTTTGATGTTGCAAAATTTTGTCCAGAAATTGTGCCTGAAACCGATTCCATAATTCCACTCCATGCCCCAGTTGCATTATCTGGACTTCACCCAGTTTTTTGCTGTGCTGCTCCATAACTGGCAGAAACAAGTGTTTTTCTATAAGCGCCAGTAAGCCTAATTCCAGATTTTTCCCTGATTTCATTAAAAGTGTGAGATGTTTGCGTATATCGGACTCAGAAGCCATTGCCTTGTAAAAAGGAGCAGCAATATGATCATGAAAGAGCTTCCCGGGCATCGTGCCTGTACCCGCCAGACCGATTCTCCAGGCATTTTTGTGGCCGCACAGTTGATAAGCAAGCAATCTTGGACAACGCTGGCAAAGATGTATTTCGGAAACATTAGCCTTGTGCATTAAGCCATTCCTTTTTCAAAATGATTAAAACTCCATTTTTTGACGGGATGACCTCAAAGCGATCTTTAAATTTGCTTATGACCATAAGCATTTCTTCCAGATCAACGGTGATTCCTGATTGATTCAGATACTCGACAAGTTTTTGAGAATTCAGCATCATCATTCCGGGTGTGGAACGCAGAATCTCCACCGCCTTTTCGGCAACAAGTTCGTCGTCAACCGGGGGATCGGGATCAGGTGAGGGTTCATCTGATAATGGTTCCGCCAGGGGAGGATCGGGATCAGAAGAAGGGGTTATAGTTTCATCTGATGAGTGTTCCGCTATAATCTTGTCAAAAGTCTGGAAAGTCTGGTGTGTGTCACCATGTATCTTTTCCTGAATAAAGCAACAAAATTCTTCAGTCGATACAGGTCTCATCTGATTGGCATCAGTAATGGTTATATCACCCTCCTTGACCGCATAGCTAAGTAATGCAAGGGCGTACCATTTTGCAGCCTGTTTATTGTCCAGAAGAACAGCAGAGCCACCAAGGTTCTCGAAATTTCGAAGTTTGTCGTTTGTACCTTCCCATTTAGGAAGCGATGGAATAACGCATCGCTGATCCCGAATGTAAATAGCTTTCCCTTCATTATTTTTTCCTAAAAAATCGCTACCCCTTTTGAGGCTGGCGCCTACGGATCGATGGTGTAACTCCATGTCTATAATGAAAATGGCAGGGACGGAGGAAGATTCTGAAAATTTGATTCTGCATTCGAAATCAATATATTTATTCCCATGAGGTTTTAACAGATCAACAATTTCAAAGCCGGTTTCGGGTGGGGTATTATTCAGATAAAGTTTCAGGGCGCGTCTTAACCTTCCACGGTCAGGGGCATAGCGATCAAAATCAGCCAGAATTGTCTGGTATTGGCTTTCAAATTCCTCCTGCAACTGTTTGACTATGGATGGCTCACTCTGCTTTTTGCCAACAATTTCTCTCAATAGCTTATTGGCCTGCTTGATGACTTCCCTCGGACTTTCCACTTCACCTTCAAACATATGAATCAACTGATCCCTATCGAATGGGAAAAGATCATCTTCTTTATTTTCACAAACGAAGGCCAAACGGTTTCGTATGATATCCAATGCTTGTTCAACAGTGCATCCTCTTTTGAGTTTTAGCTCGTTTGATTCAAGCCTGTCGATGACATGTTGGTTTAATTTTATTCTGAACTTCTCTTCCCACAGCCCCCATCTGACGAAGGCAATCGGCAACATAGCTTTAGCCGTATCTACCAGAGATTCAACCACTTTTCCAAAGGCACGAATCTGTTCATCTGTTTCCAGATTTTCAAGACGATCAAAACAAATCACCATTGGCTGACCATAACGCGCCATCAAAACGCCGAGAGCATCCAATATATCGCGGGCTTCTTGCTCCAGAGAAACATCAGTTTTATCCTGTCTGCCCCGAACTCCAAGCAATAAAGCATCTTCATCGTCGATTATACTCCCTTTAAGCCATTTAACAGATGCAGCTTTCTTCCCAGGAATTCGATATTGGAATAATATCTTCAGGAAGTTGTCAGGAAATTTAGGATGTTCTCCAATCATGAAGTTGAGGGATTCTTTCTCAATGTATTCTAACGCGGCGGAGGTGATAATATCCTCTCTGAAAACACTTATCGGATCTTCCCGGAGTTTATCAAGAAGTCTGATGTGTTTCTCAGTTTTGGAAGATCGGAACTTTTTCTCAAGGCCATCCTTAAAAATGTTAGCCAGAATCCTATCAAGATAAGTCGTATTTAAAGAGGGATTAACCGGATAGCAGAGATTGACAATCACCTCGCGTAAAAGATAACGATAAGTCTGTTCCGGATCTTCAATGGGCTGAATATAGGCGAAAGAAAAGGGGGTTCCGGTCCGCCTGCCATATTCAAGTATCCTGCCAATGAGGTGGGTTTTGCCTTCACCTGCGTCACCAAGAACAATTCCTGCAAGATTTTCAGCGGGATCCGCCGCCTTTTGTTGAATGAGTTGGCGAAGCCCTTCAAAAGCGGTTTTGTTCACGTCTTCAACATCTGGATATTTCCTTTCCCAAGGATCCCCCACGCTGGATGAGGTAAAGGGATTTTTGTTCCATAAGGCATTTAACATTTCATCTCTATTCATCATTTCCCCTCCATGTCACATTGATGCGAAGTCTGCCTTTTTCATCCATAAAAGAATCTTGTATTTCCTTTTCAGTCATTGTCGAAGGGTCTCCGCCATGAAGCCGAATTGTATAACTTCCTCTCAACTCTATTAATACGCTGTCAAAGTGCTCCCGAGACCAGTTTAAATACTCTCGAATGCTATGAATACGAACAAAGTCCCGTCCTCTGCCAACTTCATCGTAGGCAGCTTTAAACGCATCTCGGTCATTTACTGATTCCCCCTCAGATTTTTCAGTTTCTGCTGAAATTGGAATTCTCTGAGAGATTTCCAATATAGGTGTACGATTTGAGTTGAATGTGCATACTATCCTACCCGCTTTCAAAAGATCATTAAGGACAGGGATATACTCCTTTATAGACATGGGAAAGTTCATGCCTAACTGCTTCTGACTCAAACCAGGATTCTGCTCAACTTTCTTAAAGAGAATTTCATCCAGAGACATTTTAAAACCAATATAGGTAGTTTTCCTATAGCCAGTATAATTTTGCAGACTATTGCCAAAATGAGGCTCTAATTTTTTGAGAACATCCGTCGGATTTGACTTTTTCTTTAGTTCACAAGATTTTAATGTAGCAGAGGAAAGACCATCTCTGACCTTTTTAACTGTAAGATAATCCTCTTCCTTTTTTTTCAACAAATCCGAAATTTCCTTTTCGATATCAGGAAGTTTGTCCAGAGACATTTTAAAGCCAATATAAGCTTTATCAAAAGGCCCTTTGTAATTTTGCAAACTTTCACCCAGATAGGGCTTCAGCTTTTTCAGAACATCTGTCAGACTTGACTTCCTTGTGAGTCCAAAAAACTTTAATGTAGCAAGAGAAAGTATCTTTCTGACCTGTGTAACTGTAAGAGAATCCTTTCCCTCTTTTCTCAACAAATCCGAAATTTCCTTTTCGACATCAGGAATTGACATTTTAAAACCAATATAGGTAGTTTTCCCAGGATGATAATTTTGCAGACTATTGCCAAAATAAGGCTCTAATTTTTTGAGAACATCTGTTTGATTTGACTTTCTTGTGAGTCCAAAAAACTTTAATGTAGCAAGGGAAAGGCCATTTCTGACCTGTGCAACTGTAAGATAGTCCTTTTCCTGTTTTCTTAGCAACTCCGAAATTTCCTTTTCGACATCAGGAATTTTATCATTTGCCACTTGCGTTTTGTCATCTGTCATTTCTTTTTACCCCTTTTTCTGTTGCTCCATAACCCCCGCCTGAATCAACGCCTCTTCCACAATCCCATCAGCCCGCCCGCTCGCCCTCAGTCGCCCGACCATTTCATGAGGCAGCCTGACGGTGATCCCCTCACGACCGTCCGGGGATATCCTCCCCCGCGCCTTTGAAGGCAAAGATTTCAGCCATACAACATTCACAAATATATCCCCGTCAACTTTGATTAAATCTTCAATCTGTTCATCCGTCATTCCGGAAGTGTCGCCGCCGACAAGTTCGAGTCTCCGATCACGCGCCAATTCCTTAACGGCCGTCTCAAATTCATGCCGGCCCAGTCCCGACATTGCTCTCAGCAGATCGATTCTGTGGGTTTTCCTGCTTTCCAATTTGGTTATGGCGATTCTGATATCCTTTTCCCTATCCATGTTCGGTCACTCCTTTTTTTAACCGGATTAACACTCCGTCTGCCGAAGGGATAACTTCAAATCGGTCTTTAAACCTGCCGATGACTCTGAGCATTCCTTCCAGGTCAATCGCAATTCCTGACTGGTTCAGAGATTTCGCAAGCATTTGGGAGTTTAATATCATCATAGGGACAAGTTCGAGGGTATCCGAGGCGCTTTTCACAATATCCTCATCCGACAGTTGAGCAGGCGGTTCTGTGCTTCCCCCGATCGGAGCAAGTTCCAAAGCCTTGTCAAAATCCTGAAAAACAGGATATGCCTTACCATGAATCTTTTCCCGGATAAAAGAGGCAAATGCCTCGGAAGAGACAAATTTCATCTGATTATCAGCATCCATGATGGTCACATCCCCTTCATTAACCGCGTAGTTGAGCAACGCCAGAGCATACCATCTTGCCGCCTGCTTGTCATCCAGGAAGATGACATGACCGCCGCGCTTTCTGAACTCTTCGAGCATTTCGTTTGCCTCAGACCACCGGAGCGATGGAAAAGGAGATCTGGCATCACGGATATAAAAAGCTTTGCCCGAAGGAAATTTGCTGAAAAAATCGATTCCCGCTTTGAGATTCGATTCTGCAAAAGTGTGGTTCTGTTCCACATCAATAATAAAGATGGCTTTGACAGAATGGGAACCGGCGGGTTTGACAGTACATTCGAAATCAGCATGTTTTTCTTTGCCCACAGGCCGGGTCAGCCCTTCAATCTGAAATCCGATATCCGAAGGGACATATTTCAGGAAAAGCTCCAGCGCCCGTCTCAGACGCTCGCGATCCGGCTGATAGCGGCTGAAATCAGACAGAATATGCTGGTACAGGCTCTCAAACTCATCCTGCAACTGTCCGATTGCAGAAAGCGGCTCGGAGTACATTTTGCCCAGTATTTTCCTCAACTGATGATTGGCCCGGGAGATGATCTCTCTCGGGCTTTCAAGCCCGGCCTCAAACATTCTTGTCAGTTCATTTCTGTCAAACGGGAAAAGATCATTTTCCCGATCCTCCCCTGTCACAAATGACAAACGGCACCGAATAATCTCCAGTGCCTGCTCTGTGCTGCATCCTTCCAGTCGGAACGTGTTGTTTTCAAGGCGGGTGGCAACATGCCGGTTTATTTTGTTTCTGAATTTGCAATCCCACTGAAGCGTCCTGAAGCAGATAACGGGCAGCATGGCTTTGGCCGCGTCCACCAGGAATTCAATCATTTTTCCCAGAGAATGGATCTGTCCGTTCGTTTCCAGATTTTCCAGACGATCAAAGCAGATCACCATTGGCTGACCGTAACGCATCATCAGTATGCCGAAAGTCCTCAGGATGTTTCGGGCCTCCTGCTCCAGAAACGCGTCGGATTTGTTCTGCCGGCCCGGAACTTCGAGCAATGCGGCGTCTTCATCATCCATCACGCTCCCTTTCAGCCAGTTCACAGATGCCGGTCTTTTTTCCGGAATCCAGTGTTGTAACAAGACTTTCAGAAAGTTGTCAGGAAACTCGGGATATTCACCAGTCATAAATCTGAAGGTTCTCTCTTCGACATATTTCAGCGCGGCCGATGTCATCATGTCATTTCTGAAAATCTCTGTGGGATCCCGTCTGAGTTTGCCAAGGAACCGGATATGTTTTTCAACCTTGGACGATCTGAATATTTTCTCGACCTCTTCCCTGAAAATTTCAGACAGAATTCTGTCAAGATGACTTGTGCCTGATGCTCCGTCAATCGGGTGACAGAGATTCACCATCACCTCGCGCAGAAGGTAGCGGTAGGGCTGTTCCGGATCTTCAATCGGTTGAATGTAGGCAAAGGAAAAAGGAGGGTCAGCCCGCTTGCCGTACTCAAGTATCCTGCCGATAAGGTGAGTTTTGCCGCTGCCCACATCTCCGAGCACAAGTCCGGCAAAATTTTCAGCAGGGTCCGCGGACTTCTGTTTAATCAGTTGACAAATCCCTTCGAAGGCATTCCGATTCACAGACTCAACATCCGGATATTTGCCTTCCCAGGGGTCTCCGGCGCTGGACGAGGTAAAGGGATTCCTTTCCTTTAATATATCCAGTTTTTCATGGTAATTCATCTGTCGTTACTTTCTTATATTATCAGCATATCCGAATTTGAAGTCGGACTTCATAAGGGCAATACTGTTGACTTAAGTATCTGCCCAAAAGTTTCCGGTATTCGAAGTTTCCGAAACTGTCATGGTATCAGCCATCTGAACGCACAAGTACCTAGCCAAAAGTTTTTCAGTATTTTCTATTATAAGAAGATACCCGAAAATTTCTGATTATAAAGGATCTGGGATCCCTGTGAACCTGAACATTCATTTACGGGCAGCTTCAGGTTCAGGTATAAGTTCAGGTTCACGGGCCTAAATCCGTCTCTTATAATCAGGAAAATTTATGGCCAAGTACTCAACTATTTAAAATCGTCGGCACGAACTTTTATCATGCAGACCGGTAAATACCATTAGCCTTCATTGGTGTGTTCACCATAAGTGTAAACTTAGGGCTTAATCTTGCTCTTGCTCTTGCTCTTGCTCTTTATCAGGATAAAGATAAAGAGCAAGATAAAGAGATTTAGAAATCTTTAAGTTTACACTTATGGTGTGTTCACCATCCCCGCTTTGGAAGTCTGCTCTGATTTGTTACCGGAATATATATGGTCGGGTTACTTAAAGGTTGTAAATTGAATCAGGTGTTTTTCCGGGGGTGTCGCACCCGGAACACCCCGACCTGGTCACGACTTCCGTGCGCTCCGAGTTTGTAAGCAGACATAGCTCACAAACCGGCCGAGCGGGACATTCACAAAGTTCTGACTGTTCCATAGCATGCAGATTCCGATTAACCTGAGACTAACAATTTTTTTGGAAATTGTAAAGGAATAAAGTGCCTGTCAAATTGTCCATAAATAAATTTTCGGCATCCTTCATTTGTCAGTTGACACTTTTGAAAGAACAGGGGGACGCGGATGTACGCTGATGAGCCCGTTCTTCAAAAAAGTGTGAAGCAATATGTAAAGATCAATAGTTCGGACAGTTTTTGTGAAAAGCCCCTCAGACCGTTGTTTCGGGAACGGGACGGCGCGGACTTCCCGAACCGGGATGCCCGTTTTGCACATAGCGTGTCGGCGGTTCCTTCCCGACATCATGAAAAATTGTCCCAAGTATTGTAAAGATGCCAATTTTTCAATTCTGAAAAACAGAATTTGCATTTACGATCTGAACATGGTAATAACGGAATAATATATGCAGAATTTATTTGTCAAGTAGGTGGCCAAAAGTTTTCCCGTCGCGACATGTCATTCCGGGCGGGACTGGAAAAAAGGGACTTTTTTTTTGGTTCCGAACCGGAATCCGCTGATACGGATGCCTGAAAATTTATGGCCAGGTACTTATCCCGGTTAAAGCAGGAACATGATCCTGCTTTCCCGAAATGACATTTTGATATAGATCAGGAAGGGAATTGGTACGCCTGGCAGGATTCGAACCTGCGACCTACGGATTAGCTCACCACTACAGATTTCCCTGCCAGCTTTGCAAAGCCCAGCTTTGCAAAGCTGTTTGTGGCCCGGACCATATCTTCACCCTCTCAGGTGCAGCACGTATGGCCTCTACGGATCCTCGCGGCAATCAGGATAATCCTGACACACAAGTTTCCTCGGTGTTGCCATCAGCATCATCTGTTAAGGTTCCACCGATACAGTGCTGTCCACTTTACCGGTTCCTGTTTCCCGGCAAAGGCTCCTATTCATCTTGAAGTCCGTTGCTCTATCCAACTGAGCTACAGGCGCTCGTTCATCATTAAGCAAGGTATGTATCACATTTTTTTTTTCAAGTCCACAAAAAACGTAAGAAAATATTCAACAGAATTAATTTTGTCGAAATAATAATGATATCAGGGCCGAAGGCATCCTTCACTGTAGAACGATTTTCCAAATCGTTCAGAAAAACAATTTGCAAAATTGATCACTGTAAAACGATTTTCCAAATCGTTCAGAAAAACAATTTGCAAAATTGTTATGTAGAACGATTTTCCAAATTGTTCAAAACAACAATTTGCAAAATTGTTCCACATGATCACTGTGGAACGATTTTCCAAATCGTT
>JAUCGI010000186.1 GCA_030378035.1 Desulfobacterales bacterium HSG2 | reverse complement strand
TCAACACCAGATTCAGAATGGAACGTAACACAACATACCCGGAATGCGCCTGAATTTCCACAACATCCTCCCGGGTGTAGGAGCGGGGTGCCTGCATGACTGTAAGAAGCACTTCATCCAGCACCTGACCGTTTTCAGGATCCGTAATATGTCCGTGATAAAGATGATGAGACTGGGCAGAAACACCCTTTTCTGAAAAAACGGCATCCCTGCCGGAAGGCCGGAACAGGGATGCGGCAATGGAGACGGCATCCTGACCGGAAATTTTGATAATACCGACACCGCCGCTCCCTGTCGGCGTTGCTATGGCGGCAATAGTGGAATGATCCATGGATTGTCTGTTATTCATTATCGGTTACTGAATCAGATACTGTTCCAACCATTTCATAGGACAGTGTGAATCATGAAACGGTTTATTGATCGGGAACTGAGAAGATGGAAACAGAGCAGACGGCGGAAACCTCTCATCATCCGCGGGGCACGACAGGTGGGAAAGACTTATTCGGTGAGGCGGTTCGGAGAGGAGGCGTTCGATTCCGTCGTGATTGTGGATTTGGAGCGTAATCCGGACTGGCATCGCGTATTCTCCGGTAATCTGGACGCGAGGCGCATCTGCTCGGATCTGGAGATTCTGCTAGGCCAGCGAATCATACCGGGCCGGACCCTTCTCTTCATTGATGAGATCCAGGCGTTTTCCAGAGCGATAACGGCCCTTCGGTACTTTTATGAGGAACTGCCCGCGCTCCATGTCGTCGCGGCCGGCTCCCTGCTCGAATTTGCCATGGGGAGAAATCATTCCCGGTCGGGAGGGTGCAGTTTTTCACCCTTCATCCGCTCTGCTTTGCCGAATACCTTCTGGCAACGGGCAATGACGGAGCAGCGGAGATGATTCTGAAACCGCCGGGGCCTGTTTCACAGATTACCCATGAGTTTCTCTGTGACGCGCTCCGGCGATATTTCTTCATCGGCGGGATGCCTGAGAGTGTGTCCGCGTATGTGGAGACCGGGTCAATGCGGGAGTCCTTTGATGTGCACGCGGATATCTGCGAGAGCTACCGGATGGACTTCGCGAAATACAGTCCCCGGGCAGACAAGCATTGCCTGAATGCGGTACTGACAAGCATCTCGCAGGGCGTCGGACAGCAGACAAAATATGCCAGACTCGCCAACGGATACACCAATCCGACACTGAAAAAAGCTTATGGTCTGCTCTGCATGGCAAACGTGATAAGAAAAGTCTCCTCGGTTCGTCCGTCAGGATTGCCGTTGGGAGCCAGCGCATCTGCGAAAGTGTTCAAGACCCTCCTGGTTGACATCGGACTGATGCGCCATCTTTCCGGCATGCCGGTGGATGTTGAATACAACCGGGACGATCTGCTGAATGTCTATCGGGGGGCCATGGCGGAGCAGTTTGTGGGGCAGGAGATGGTCCTGTCGCAAAAAGGCGATCTCTGTTACTGGTCAAGGCAGGCCAGAAGCAGCACCGCTGAGGTGGACTACGTCTCGGTGACTGATGGTCAAATCCGTCCGGTTGAGGTGAAAAGCGGACCTTCCGGAAGGCTCAGGAGCCTGCACCTCTTCTTGCAGACGTATCCAAACTGTTCCGGAGGCATTGTTCTTTCCACACAGCCATACGCGGAGATGCCTGAACACCGGCTCACGTTTGTTCCCTTATACTTTGCCTTTTCGGCGACGCGCGGGAAGGATGTGGAAGTCGGAACTTGAAACTGCATCCGAGCCGAGGAGTGCTGAAATTTCATTTCAGCACTCCTTCCAAATCGTCAACCGTCAACCGTCAACCGTCAACCGCCAACCGCCAACCGTCTAACTGTCAACCGCCAACCGTCAACCGTCAACCGTCAACCGTCAACCGCCTAAAAAGTTTCCTTGTTCCGGTGAAATCTTCTCTGGGGAAAGATGACAAGCTTTCTGTAAAAACCATCCCCCATGCTCTGGGTCCTGACTTCGGAGTCGTCTTTCAGGGCAATGTGAACGATTCTTCTGTCATGAGCGTTCAACTGGCCGATTGTCACAGGTTTTCCGATACGCTTTGCTTTTTCCGAAAGCCGTGCGGCAAGGCTCTCCAGCTTTGCCCGTCTGCTGTCCAAATACCCTTCGATATCTATCTGTATGCGGACTCTCTGGCTATTGTGCTTGTTTATGATTTTTTCAACAAGATACTGAATTGCCTCAAGCGTCTGGCCGCGTTTGCCGATGAGAACCGCGGTGTTGCCGCCCTCAACATTGAAAAAAATTCGTTCCGGGGTTTCTCTGACGGATATCTTTGCATCTGTTGTGATAAAGTCAACGATACGCTGAAGAACTTCTTTGCCAAGTTCGGAAGGGTCTTCAGGAAAGGTGGGAACATTATCATCACCAAATGTTTCTTTCAGTATTTCTTTTGCATTTGCAGAAACAGACCGCCGAGGCTTGTCTGCCCGTGAACGCTTATCTTTGGAAGCGGATTTTTGGGCCGCTGGTTCAGGCGATGTGACGCGAATTTTTGATTTCTTAATTCCTACCAGACCGAAAATACCGGTAGATCCGTAAGAAATAACATCGTATTTAAGTTTTTCCTTGGAGATGCTCAGTTTTGTGCAAGCTTTCTGGACTGCCTTTTCAACAGTCTTCCCCTCAAATTCTAAAAAAGACGACATCTTAACCTCCGTCATTGAGGATCGAAGATTGCCGATTGAAGATTGCCGATTGACAATTCCCCCCTGAAAAAATCGGATGCATTCCCAAAGTGTCGGCAAACAGGATTCATCTGACATAGCCTGTTGAAATTACTGCCACCGGCAGATAAACCCCGGAAATATCGGTGTCAGTAGTTTCAGCCGGTTATGAAATTTGCGTCATTTTGGGAATACGTCCAAAAAAAATCTTCAATCTTCATTTAAGTAGTTTTCTTTGAAATGTGTTACGAGATCGACAGAAAAATCTTCAATCTTCAGTCTTCAGTCTTCAATCTTCAATCTTCATTTAAGTAGTTTTCTTTAAAATGTAATACTGCTGCGAGATCGACAGGATGTTGTTTACAAGCCAGTATAAAACCAGTCCGGATGAAAAGTTGATGAAAATAAAGGTAAAAATAATCGGCATAAACATCATCATCTTGGCCTGTGCAGGATCGCCCGGGGGCGGCGACATTTTTTGCTGCAGCAGCATGGTGGCTCCCATAATAATTGTCAGAACAGGAATACCGCAAGGCGGATCCATAAAAGGGATGGAAAAATCGAAATGACCAAGTCGGTCAGGCGCGGACAGGTCATTAATCCACGCGAAGAAAGGCGCGTGTCTGAGTTCTATGGCCACATACAACATTTTGTAAAAGGCGAAGAATACCGGAATCTGAAGAATCATCGGAAGACATCCGCCCATGGGATTGATCTTGTAAGTTTTGTACAAATTCATCAGTTCCTGATTCATCTTTTTTTTGTCATCCTTGTATTTCTCTCTGATTTCGGTCATCAGGGGCTGAATCTTCTTCATTTCATTCATGGATTTGTAGCTCTTGTTTCCCAGGGGCCAGAGAAGCAGTTTGATGAATACCGTCAGAATGATGATGGATATGCCGTAGTTGGGAATAAAACTGTACAGGAATTTCATTGCCATAAGGCATGGCTTGGCTATGAAATCAAACCAGCCGAGATCGATCAGTTTGTCCAGATTATAATCGAGTTTGCCGGTGTGTTTCAGAATCAGCGATTTGTACTGATCGGTCTGAGATTCCCCCAATGTTTTTCTCAATGCGGCATCAAACTCTTCTTCGCCTGAATACCTCTGGTACTTCAAACCTTCCAATTCGGCGATCAGATTTTCCGGCATCCCCTCTGCCCTCAGTGCCTCCAATGCATGGCCGGTTAATTGGAACCGCTTCAGTCCCTTCAATATTTCCAGACTTTTAGGTCCTAAAAAAAGATCAAATTCAAAATGCTGCCGGGTTCCGGAATCTATCATACAGGTTGGATGCATATACTGGCTTTCCACTATTTTGTCTTTCAGGAAAAGGTGCATGCTCGCTTCCGCGGGGTTTACCGGAATGATCCCGGACAGGAAATAACGGTCTTCAATGGCAAGCCACATCAGATTCCCGGAGTATATGTTTTTGTCTTCGATATCCTTGGTCTTTATCTGTTCCAGACTGCCGCTGATGAACGCGCTTACTCCCCTAAAATCATAAGTATCACTTTTGGGCGCGTGATTCACTACGGATAATATCAGATTATCCCGAACGGTCCGGTCGGAACCATTCTTTACTACCACATCAAGGCCGATCAGATAGGTTTCGGGCGAAAAAAGGAAATGCTTCTCCAGCACGATTCCGTCAGGAGTTCTCCATGAAAAAGAGACGGCTTCAGTCTGATTGAGGATATTTACAGTATCAGCTTCGATATTTGCTGAAAATACCGCGTCTTTCATGCCCGGAATACTGTTACCGGCAAATCCGGTCTGAAGGCTCCCTGTCTGAACATCCCCGGGTATTATTTCTTTCAAAGGCGAATCCTCGTCCACTGTTTCTTTGTAATCTTTCAGAATAAAGCTCCGAAACACAGCTCCTTTTTCTGAGATTTTTACTGTGTAAAGCGGCGTGTCCACGGTGATGGTTCTGGAAGCCCGAACAACATCCGGTAAAGGTTCCGGGGCCGTGGCATCAGTGGCTGCAGGTCTGATATCAGTGGTTGCGGGTCTGCTCTCTTCTGTGTATGGTTCTTTTTCCACTGTCTGTTCAGATGGCGGACTTTTCTCCGGTTTGTGAGCGGGTTTCTCAAAATACCCCCATACAAGAAATACAATAAAAGAGAGCGCTATCGCCAGAAATAATCGAGCTTGTTCCATATAATATATCTCCTAAAATTCAAATTCAAA
>JAUCGI010000185.1 GCA_030378035.1 Desulfobacterales bacterium HSG2 | reverse complement strand
TGCGGCGGAGAGATTATCAAGGGGAAAAAAGACTATGGCTGCTCCAATTGGAGAAAAGCGGACGGTGCTTGCCGCTTTGTCATCCGGAGTAATATCTCCGGAAGAATGATCACGCCCCCTCTCATCTCAGCGCTTCTTGCCCAAAAGCAGGTCGGGCCGCTGGAAGGCGTTGTTTCAGAGGATGGGGAACCGTTTACCGGTATTATCAAACTGGTCAGAGAAGGGGACGTGTGGCGGGTCGGACAGCCGGAAGTCAGCGACAGTCCTCCGAGACGGAGCGCAAACGCGCTTGGGGAATGTCCGGCATGTGGCGGTGAGGTCACTGATGGAAATAAGAGTTATGGCTGTTCCAACTGGAAAGATATGGACGGGGGCTGCCGGTTTAATATCTGGAAAAACATTGCCGGGAAAGAGATTACGCCTCAAATCGCTGAGGAGCTTCTTCAGAAAGGGGTGGCCGGGCCTTTTGACGATTTTGTTTCAAGAGCCGGCAAACCATTTTCTACCAGCCTCAAAGTGGTTCAGAAAGATGGGGCGTGGAAAGTAGAGTTTGATTTTCCTGAGAGAACCGTTATTGGGAAATGCCCGGTTTGCGGCGGTGATGTGGTTGAGAGCCCCAAAGCTTATGGCTGTGCCAACTGGCGGGAAAGCGACGGCGGCTGCAAGTTTACCATCTGGAAAGTGGTGGCCAGAAAGGAGCTTTCTGTTAAGACTGCCACACATCTTCTTGAGAACGGCATTACGGACCCCCTTTTCGGGTTCATATCGAGAAACGGGAACGCATTTTCTGCCAGACTGAGGCTTCAGGCTGATGAGACGGGGCTGCTTAAAGTTGTTTTTGATTTTCCGGACAATCATCCGTGATCCGAATTCAATGTAAAACAATTTTGCAAAATTGTTCTGCAAAAACAATTTGCAAAATTGTTCTACAAAAAAACAATTTGCAAAATTGTTCTACAAAAAAACAATTTGCAAAATTGTTCGGCATCCTTCATAAAAGCCGAAAGTAGCTTACACTTTTTCCAGTCAGCATTTCACATCCCACACAAAGGCACAAAGGGCACAAAGAACAAAGGAACTCACCCTGACACCCGAAAGTGCAAACCGACAAATGAAGGATGCCAATTGTTCTACAAAAACAATTTGCAAAATTGTTCTACATTACCAAACCGTTTTAGCTGATAATCAAAAAAGGAGATTGAAAATGAGAATGACGATCGGGAAAAAGCTGGCTTTGAATTCTTTTATCTATATCACGCTGCTCATCATTATGACTATAATTGTCTTCATGTATAATAACCGTGTGACCTTAAATGCCGTCAATATTGAAAAAGACGATCTTCCGGGCGCGATATACTCTCTTGCAATGCTTGATGAGATCGGAGATATGAATTCGAATCTCCTTGAATATCTGTTGGGGGAAGCCGATGAAAAGGCAGAATTTGATGAAAACTACAAAGAGTTCAGAGACTTTTTTGATAAGGTAAAACCATTGGAGACATCTCCCGAAGACATAAAAAAGATGAATGAAATTGAACGGCTTGTGTCGGCTTATGCCGTTGCCGCCAAAAAAGAGGTGTTCGAGAGATATGATCCTGAAACGGAAAAATGGGCAAGAACTCGTGGGAATGTTATCAAACATGAATATGGCGACATGCTTGAAAAAATTCTGGATGAATCAAAGGAAGAGGAGATCGGAGCCGAAAAGCGGCAACTGAAATCATCAACTTATCAAAATCGAGTATGGAGATTGCCGAAAAGGCGGGTGAGATGTTGCTCAGGCTTGTCCCGGATATTCAGAAAACTGCCGAGCTGATTCAGGAGATCAGTCTGGCAACGGGCGAGCAGGGAAACGGTGCCGAACAGATCAACCAGGCCGTCCAGCAATTAGATCAGGTGATCCAGACAAATGCGGCGGTATCCGAGGAAATGGCCGGACAGGCCGAGGAGTTGCAAAAAACAATAGAATTTTTCGGAGGGAGTAAGACAGGACAAAAAAATACGGGGATTGTTTATACAAATATTCAGGATAATCGGAGAAGAATCAGGAAAGTTCCTGCAACCAGAGTAAAACTGACCGACAATTTCAAGGACGAGGTTATGTCAGATGAATTTGAAAGGTATTGATTAAGTTTCAAGACAATGTTTGTCAGCAGGCGGTCCGGAGACAGGCTTCGGGCGGCTCCTAAGAGGGTTTCCCCGGCAATGTCGGGGAGGTCTGTCATGCCGGCGGCACTGCAAACCTGCCCGTGGCGTCCTTGTCACCGCCGACAGACCGGCGTTCATTCACGGGTTTCATGACCTCCCCGACGTGGGTACAGAAAAATTTGTGGCCAGGTACTTAACACCGGCAATGTGCACATAACTGTCCTGATCTTCGACAAGTTTGACTTCAACCGGCTTCGGCCGGTAATCTCTCTGATTCTTGCGCCCGGTTTGACAGTCACGATTTAACCCAGCTTTTTTTTCCGCAAAGCCCTCCAGAGATTTTTCCGGCGTTTGTGATCCTTTCTCCATCTGTTAAGGATCCTTTCGCAGAGCTGGGGGTCAACTTCATTGACCACTGACAGCCATAACGCATGGACATCATATTTCGAGTGAGCCGTATCCGCGGGATTCGGCACCATGTTGACCGCATGTTTTATCCAACAGTCCGTGAGAAGCGGCACAAACTTCTGCCCGCCTATTTTTTTGAGCCAGTTCCGCCGGCTCGTGTTATCCTTTTGGCCGCTGCGGGTTTTGGCAGCCTCTGACAGACGGGGATACTTCTTTTTGAGGTCTGACATTCCGGCCAGATCCTGCGTCAGGATGCGGACCAGCGTCTGCTGGTTCTGAAATTTCTTCGAATCCTTAAGCAAAGCGGTCAGCCAGTTGTTCAGTCTCCTGGTAAACCATGGTTTCTCCTTTGTTTCATCTATGCTCACTTCCATCAGCCACATTATCCAACTATTGTGCGAGGACCTCTTGCCGGTTCCGAAGTCATCTCCCAGGGAGGATTTGAGGATAAATATCTCCCACTGTTCGAGCAGATGGGAAACAGCGGACATATCAGTCTGCTGAACAACCTTTCTGACTTTGTCCCAGTTGTGGGGCGTCTGATATGTCACCGCCTGGATTTTCAGAGCCGCTGTCCGCTCCGGCATCTTCAGTTTCTCTGTCACGCCGGTCCAGTCTTTCAAAAGTCGGATAACATCATTCTCGGTTTCATATCCGTCCGTGAGAGCGGAGATCAGAAGCGATTCTTCGGGGTGCCAGTCCTTTTCATGATCCTCTTCCCCTCTGATAAAGCTGGCAACGGTTTTTTCATACATTTTCTCCGCGGCGGCGAGGTCCTTCTCTTTCAGCAGATCCTTAATGAGGGAAAGACCGTGTCGCCAGTCTTTCGTGAGCATACTGTCGGGGGTCTCGGGCTGATCGCCGGGACCGAAATTTTCGGACAGGACATAATAGATGTCTTTCCATTCGGAATCTTCGGAAACGAGCCGTTTGCTCCACTCGGCTTCATCACGATGTGCGGTAATGTACTCGTAAATCTCTGTCCGATCCTCTTCCGACATGTCAAGGATGAAAGAGATAACTGTTGCATCCTCCAGGGAGATAATTTCCAGCTCATCTTCCAATTGAATGATGTTCTCCAGAAAACTTGTAGCCGAGTCCGAAACAAGCCAGCGCCATTGCAGAACACATGCTGTTGTGGCAGCTTCAAAAACACAAGTTGAATCTTCCGTCCCCATCCGTTCAGGATAAGTTTTTATGGCGTCTTCAAGGTCCAGAACCGCGTTCTCAAATGCGTCATCCTCTTCCGCGCCTGACGCATATATTTCTTCCAGAAGCGGCAGCATCTCCTCTGCAACTTCGTCCAGGTCCTCAGCCAGAGTCAGGCTGTCAAAATAAGGGGTCTCCTGGTGCTTATCATGGGAGACATATTCCCCGTCTTCATCACCGACTTCGGACTCAATATCAGACCAGTCTCTCCAAAGCTCCTGCCACTTATCTTCAATACTCTTTTCTTCCGAAATGATTTCTTCGGTTTCGGAAGAGAGTATCTGGGACAGTGGATCGGCAATATCTTCATCCAAATCAGAGAAAAGCTTTTCTGTTTCCTGATCATCCAGCAGCATAAACACGGAATCCAGCAGTCGAATCATCTGGTCTTCCCTCAGGACTTCCATCAGTTTCTTTCCGATGGGTTTCATTTTAATATCTCCTTTATCCGTTTTTTGTTATTCAAGAAATTATAAAATCCGATACAACTACAGGGATTTCACATAAGAAATATGGCATCCTTCATAAAAGCCGAAAGTAGTTTGCACTTTTTTCCAATCAGAGCCAGCATTTCACATCTCACACAAAGGCACAGGGGAACAAAAAAAATTCACCCTGACACCCGAAAGTGTAAACCGACAAATGAAGGATGCCAGAAACTTCCATGAAATTTTTTTTTCATCCGGTGATGAAAATGTATTTTCATAGTAAAGGCTGATTATAACGGATTTAGGATCCCGTGAACATGAACGTGAACTTATACCTGAACCTGCCCGTAAATGATCGCTCAGATTCAAGTTCACGTTCACGTTCAAGTTTACGGGCATGTTCACAGGATCCTTATAATCAGAAAAAGGATTATGGTCCGGTTCTCCGGCAGACCGGAAAGATTATCCCTGGGAATCGGAAATCCTTGTCTTATGTGAAATCCTTGTCATTTTGGCATCACATTCAGTCAGCGTCTGCTTGTCAGATTTACGTCGTTTCAAAGCAAATTCTGAAATTATTTTCTGTATATACAAACAGTTAAAAAATATTTATCAAGGCTGGAAACCAACTTTTCAAGGGCTTCCATGGCAGTTTCTTTTTCTTTCAAATCCATATCACAATCCCGAAATTATGGAAAGACATAATTTTTATGGATG
>JAUCGI010000257.1 GCA_030378035.1 Desulfobacterales bacterium HSG2 | reverse complement strand
GCTCGGATTTGGCAATCCGGGCCGAGCAGTCCGAGCCGAGGCAGGGGAGTCCGAGTCGAGCAGGGGGAGTCCGAGTTGAACAGGCCAAATCCAGGCGGCTCGGTTTTAGCAATCCGAGCCGAGCGGGGAACTTGGCTCGGATTTAGCAATCCGAGCCGAGCGGGGAATTTGGCTCGGATTTAGCAATCCGAGCAGAGCGGGGGATTTGGCTCGGATTTAGCAATCCGAGCAGAGCGGGGGATTTGGCTCGGATTTAACAATCCGAGCCGAGCGGGGGACTTGGCAATCCGGGGGCTTGGCTCGGATTTAGCAATCCGAGCCGAGCGGGGGATTTGGCTCGGATTTAGCAATCCGGGGGACTTGGCTCGGATTTAACAATCCGAGCCGAGCGGGACTTCCGAAACCTCGCAAATTCCGAATATTTATCCAGCCTGCTTCAGCGCCGCTTCTATAAAGGATTTGAACAAAGGATGCGGTTCCATGGGCCGTGATTTGAATTCCGGATGGAACTGACATCCGAGGAACCAGGGATGGTCCCTGATCTCTATGATCTCAACCAGCTCGCCGTCCGGCGATGTGCCGCTGATAACCATTCCCTCTTTTTCAAGCCTCTCTTTGTACGCGTTGTTGAACTCATACCGGTGGCGGTGTCGTTCTGAGATATTTTCAGACTGATACGCGTCAGACGCGGATGTCCCTGCTTCAAGACGGCAGGGATAGGCACCCAGACGCATGGTTCCGCCTTTGTCCGACTGAGTGTCCCGTGTCTGCATGGTTCCGGTTTTTTCATCATACCATTCTGTCATCAGATAAATCACGGGATACGGTGTATCTGTGTCAAATTCGGAACTGTTCGCGTTTTCCATACCAGCCATGGTGCGTGCAAATTCGATCACAGCAATATGCATTCCGAGACATATACCGAAAAAGGGAATTCTGTTTTCCCTCGCGTAATTAACAGCGCAAATTTTTCCTTCAATGCCTCGGGTTCCGAATCCCCCGGGAACCAGTATGCCGTCCGCGTGGGAAAGCTTTTCTATGCAATTGTCCGCGTTAATCTGCTCCGAATCAACAAACACGAGTTCCACGCGACAGTTGTTGGGAATCCCGCCATGGCACAGCGCCTCGTTCAGACTTTTATAGGATTCTGTCAGACCGGTGTATTTTCCCACAATGGCGATGGTGACGGAATGTTCGGGGGCTTTCAGTTTTCTGACAAGCTCCTCCCATGCATCGAGCCGGGGTGCCCGGGCCCATACATTGAGAACCCCCATAATTTTGTCATCCAACCCCTCCTTGTTAAATATCAGGGGAACTTCGTAAATCCACTCCACATCCTTTGCCGTGATCACCGCATCCTCGCCCACATTGCAGAAAAGGGCGATTTTGGACTTGATCTCCTTGGAGAGATACCGGTCTGTACGGCAGAGAAGGATATCCGGCTGGATACCGATGCTCCTGAGTTCTTTCACGCTGTGCTGGGTCGGTTTTGTTTTGAGTTCTCCTGATGTCGCGATATAGGGAACAAGGGTCAGGTGGATATACAGAATATTCTCCTTTCCGACGTCCGCCTTGAACTGGCGGATCGCTTCCAGAAAAGGGAGACTTTCAATATCTCCGACCGTCCCGCCGATTTCCACAATCACGATATCCATACTGTCCGCGGCAAGGCAGATACTCTGCTTGATCTCATCTGTGATATGGGGAATGCCCTGAACTGTGCCGCCCAGATAATCCCCCCGCCGTTCTTTCGTAATAACGGAATGGTATATCCTTCCTGTGGTAAAGTTGTTGTTCCGGCCCATCCTGACACTGGTGAACCGTTCGTAATGACCGAGATCCAGATCCGTTTCTGCACCATCATCTGTCACAAAGTAGGGTCGAAGGTCAGAGCATACCTTATTAATAAGGCCAACTTCCAACCCCCTCCCTCCGAACCGGACTTGATACTTTCGCATCATCCGGCTCTCCGGATATTCATCAGGGTTCCATTTTCTTGCTCTTAATCTTGCTCTTAATCTTGCTCTTGCTCTTCACTCTTGCTCTTAATCTTGCTCTTAATCTTGCCCGCGTCGTCCGATTAAGAGCAAGAGCAAGAGCAAGAGCAAGAGTGAAGAGCAAGAGCAAGAATCTGATTGCTTCCAAATTCTTCAAGGCTGTGACTCATCCGAGTCCCTCTGGAATTCAGAAGCCGAATATCCTGCCTTCCTTCACCCTGTCCCAGGCATTACCCTGGGCATTTGGCTAATATGAAGGCTCCGTTGCCTTATCCCTTTACCATGAAAATACATTTTCATCACCGCGGTGAAAAAAATTTTCATGGAAGTTTCGGAACTTAGGCAATCCCCGAATTATTGGTATTTCCGTTGTTCACACTTAGGTTCTCATTTTGCCAGTTGGCTCTCTTTCTGAGAGTGTCTCTGAATTACGGATTTAAGAGCAAGAAGTTTTTTTACTCTCAAAATTCAGACAGGGATATTAATCCGAGTTTCCCAGTGCCCACGGTGCAACAGACCTGACCTGAGTTCAGACAGTATAGTCTTAACCGTATGTGAATTAGCTGACAGGATTATCTGTCGTGTCGGATTCACGTTTCACCTGCCTTTTCCCAACATGCTATTGTCCCATAAGCCTTTCGGCATCCGGTCAGTCGGGTGCTTCAGACACTCATCCGCAGTGCCGCTTAACGCATTAAGCTACGAAAATACCCGTATTCGGGCGCACAACTTCTCCGTGCTGAAAAGGATTCATGGTCCCGGGGTCCACATTTATGTACGGATCCAGTTTCTGGATGGTGACGCTCAGCCCCCGACTCTCCAAAAGAGCCCCGATAGATGCGGAGGCGAGCCCCTTGCCCAGAGAGGAGAGCACACCTCCTGTTACAAATATATATTTTGTGTTAAAAGCCATATTTTATCTCAAAATTCTATAAGTAAACTTGAACTTGAACTTGAACTTGAACTAAACTTGAACTTGCATGAACGGGCAGGTATAAGTTCAAGTTCAAGTTCAAGTTTACACTTATGCTCAAAGTTCGTAAGAAACCAGGCTTTTGAAAAACCGGTTCCTGCAATTCCTCCGATTTCTTAATCAAAAATTCGCAAACACCGCGCCTTCCCCAAGCTCCTCTTCAATTCTGATGAGCTGGTTGTATTTGGCGATCCGGTCCGTGCGGGACATGGAGCCGGTCTTTATCTGACCGGCATTGATGCCGACCGCGAGATCCGAAATAAAGGTGTCTTCTGTTTCACCGGACCGGTGGGATATGACGGTGGTGTATCCGACCTGCTTTGCCATTTCAATGGCGTCAAGGGTCTCGGTGACGGTTCCGATCTGATTCAGTTTGATCAGAATCGAGTTTGCAATCCCCTTTTCAATCCCTTCGGCAAGTATGTCGGGGTTGGTCACAAAAATATCATCCCCCACAATCTGGACCAACTCACCCAACTGCGTCGTCATCAGTTTCCAACCGTCCCAGTCCTGTTCGGCAAGACCGTCTTCAATGGAAATAATCGGATATTTGTCCATCAGTCCTTTATAATAGCTGACCATTTCTTCCGCGGTCAGTGTCCTGTTTTCCGATTTCAGGTCATATTTTCCATCTTTGTAAAACTCGCTAGCGGCAGAGTCCAGGGCGATTCCGATCTGTTCCTCAGGTTTGTAGCCCGCGGCTTCAATCGCGCTGATGATGTATTGGATCGCCTCTTCGTTTGCACCGAGATCCGGGGCAAATCCGCCTTCGTCACCCACAGCGGTGTTGAGTCCCTTATCTTTCAGGATTTTTCTGAGGCTGTGAAATATCTCCGCGCCCATCTGGACGGACTGAACAAAAGTTTCCGCTCCGATGGGGACGATCATAAACTCCTGAATGTCCAAATTGTTCGCCGCATGAGCGCCGCCGTTTATCACGTTCATCATGGGAACCGGAAGATAGCGGGCATTGATTCCCCCTATGTACCGGTAAAGGGGAAAACCATGGGCCTCTGCCGCGGCCCTTGCCGCGGCCATGGAGACGCCGAGGATGGCATTTGCCCCCAGTTTCGATTTGTTGGGTGTGCCGTCCAGATCCACCATGTACAGATCAAGCGACTCCTGATCCGCCGCATCCATGCCGACTACGGCAGGCCTGATTTCATCCAGCACATTTTTAACAGCAGTCTTCACCCCCTTTCCGCCATAGCGTTCTGATTCACCATCACGAAGCTCCAAAGCCTCACGCGTTCCGGTGGAAGCTCCGGAAGGAACCGCCGCACGTCCGAAAGCGCCGCAGGCAAGCGTAACATCCACCTCGATTGTAGGATTTCCTCTTGAATCCAGAATCTCCCTTGCTTCGACATTCGCAATTTCAGTCATAATTCCTCTCTTTCAAAAATAGATTACATTTGAGCGTTTAAATATCAGCACATGCAAAGCTCCCGTAAACTTGAACTTGAACTTGAACTTGAATGGATAAGTTCACGTTCATGTTCAGTTCTGACACTCAACACTCAACACTTATCACTTGACAAACAAAAAGGAAATGCTACTCTGCTTATGCTTTTATGTCAAGAAAAGCTTGTCTTACGGTTTCAAGTGTTTAAGAATAAGGAATTTCCCGATTCATGAAAATGCGAAGCGAAACCCACCATTCGCAAATATTTTACGGGTTTCACAGATGTCTTTCGGGTTTTTGCAGATGTTTTGTGGGTTTTGTGGGTTTCGCTTCGCTCCGCCCACCCTACATTCGGGTATTTTTATTTTGGGAAATCCCTTATGAAAAATGATTTAAAAAACCTGATTTTAACAGAGTGTATTTTCACAATTATTATGAAAACTAAAGATTTTTATTCCACCACACACCTGATTGTCGCAGCAATCCGGGTCCTTGAACATCGGAAGGCCGCGGCCCCTTCTGTGGATGAAATGTGGCCGGAAATTT
>JAUCGI010000184.1 GCA_030378035.1 Desulfobacterales bacterium HSG2 | reverse complement strand
CCAAGTTTTGAAGCTCTCCGTTTTTGACGGGGTGACGAATTTACAAGTTGCTGTACTATTTTTGGTTTTTTTTAATAAGAATTGGTTACTAATAATAATATAGATAGGACAGAAAATGAGAAAAAGAACAAGTATTTTTTTGGTATTCCTTTTTATATCCGCGGCGCTGTTCAGCGCGCAAATATATGGAGCCGAAGAGGCAGGGTCGGAAACAGGAAGGGATGCCTTCCGGGTACTGGATATCGGTGAACGCACTTATGACGGCGGCCCGGCCATTGCTGTTCTCCTTTCGGAGCCTCTGGACCCGAAAATCCGACATGACAGTCACCTGCGTATCAGCGACCCGAAAAAAATGCTCAGAAGCGCGTGGGTCCTTTCCGATGATTATCGGGTTCTGTTCTTCCCGCATGTCGAGCCGGAAACCGAATATTCCGTTTCCGTGTTGGAAACATTACGCGCGGCAAACGGACGCTCCCTCAGTGACCGGGTAAGCAGAATCGTGACCACCCGCAAAATCGTGCCTGCTGTCAGCTTTGCCAGCGAGGGCTTTCTGCTCCCCGCGAAAATGACCGACGGACTGCCCGTGGTCGCGGTCAATGTGAAAAATGTTGACATTGAATTTTTCAGGCTGAATGAAAAAGCCTTGGTTCATTTTGTTAACTGGAAGAACACAACCGGACGAAAAAGCTATTACAAGCTGAAAGGAATAAAAAAACACGGTGAATTCATTTTTTCCGGCCGCTTTGACCTGAACGCCCCCCGAAACAAGCGGACAACCTGCCACATTCCTGTGGAAAATATCGCGGCGCTGCAGAATCCGGGGGTGTATCTGGCAGTGATGCGGGTGCCGGGCGAATACGCGTATAATTACCAGGCGACCTACTTTCTGGTGACCGATATCGGACTTCACGCCAGAGTCTATGAAAACGAATCCCTCATTACCGCCTCCTCCCTCAGCACAGGAGAGCCGCTCTCCGATGTCAGGCTTACCTTTTATAATAAGAAGGGCATATCGGTGGGAGAGGGGATGACGGACGCGGACGGTTTTTACCGATATCCTGAGAAACTCCCCGAACAGATTCATATTGTCAAAGCCTCTTATGAAGACCTTTTCAGCATTCTGCCGTTCAGAATTCCGGCCTTGGACATGAGCGAGTTCGAACTGGGCGAACGCGGACATAAGCCCCGTGAAATTTTTATTTACAGCCCGCGGGATATGTACCGGCCCGGGGAAACCGTGATCCTGTCAGCCCTTCTGAGAAATTATGACGGCAGGCCCGCTGAGTCACTGCCGCTCAGAGCCAAATTGCACCGACCGGACGGCAGGGAAGTCCGCGCTTTCACCTGGCATCCCCACAATCTGGAAACCGACCCGGAAACCGATGAACCGATCAATTATTATCAGACACAGTTGGAATTGCCCAAAGACGCCCAGACCGGCCGCTGGCATCTGAAACTCTGGGACAATCCCGCTTCAAAATCGCCTGTGAGCCAGTTTGAGTTTCATCTGGAAGAATTTTTGCCGGAACGGATGAAACTTGAACTCAGGACTTTTGGCCGCCCGTTTCCCAAGCCGGCGGATGATGTGGGAGTTGATATCCTTGGGGAATACCTGTACGGAGCACCCGCGGTGGGAAACGAACTGTCCGCCCGCGTCCGCGTCAGGGCCCATCGGACGATTTTTGACACATTGAAAGGCTTTCAAGTCGGTGATGTCCGGGAGAAAACTTATAAAGATCATTGGGAACTGCCAAAAAAAACATTGGATGATCAGGGGCAGTTGAAACTGATCATTCCCAGTCGCTGGAAGGAGATCAGAAGCCCCCTTTCCGTGCGCGTCATTGCCAGTCTCCATGAAAGTGGCGGCCGGCCGGTTACCCGAAATATTGAACAGACTGTATGGCCCGCGAACGAACTGATCGGCATCCGCCCTCTTTTTAAAGGATCAACAGATGAAGGCCCTGTGAGTTTTGAAATGGTAAAGGTCAGATCGGACGGGACACCGGTTCCCGCAAAGGGCCTGATGGTCAGCCTGACCAAAGAAGACCGGGATTATTACTGGGAATATTCCGAATCGACCGGATGGCAGCATCGTTACACAGAAAAGAATTATTCGTTTCTTACCGAGAAACTGGATATTGAAAGTGCCGCGGTCGTCCCTTACACCCTTCAGCTGCAAAGGGGCCAGTATGTGCTTGCCGTCAGGGATCCCCAAACCAACCTGTGCACCAGCATCCGCTTCCGTGTGGGGTACTGGTGGTATGGCAGGGATCAGGGCACCGCGGCAAGACCGGACAAGGTGATCCTGAAACCGGACAAACCCGCGTACCGTCCGGGAGATGTGATTCAGTTAACGGTGACACCGCCCCACGACGGAAACGCCCTGATCTCAGTGGAAGGGGAAAAACCGCTCTGGTTCACGCGCACAGCGGTCTCCGCAAAAGGCACGCGAATCGAAATCCCTGTATCCGCAAAATGGGACAGCCATAATCTTTATATCAGCGCGGTGGTATTCCGGCCCGCAAGCGCGAAAGAAAAAATCACCCCCAACCGCGCAGTCGGTCTGCTCCATCTTCCCCTGGACCGCTCCGACCGAAAACTGAACATCGAAATCGAAGCCCCCGAAAAAACAGCGTCCCAAGGCCCCATGACCGTAAAATTGTCCGTGGTCCGTGGTCCGTGGTCCGTGGTCCGTGGTCCGTGGTCCCTAGTCAGCCCCAGACAACGGACAACGGACAACGGACAACGGACAACCTTCGTCACCCTTGCCGCCGTGGATGTGGGGATTCTGAATGTGACTGATTTCGAGACTCCGGATCCGTTTGCCTGCTTTTTCGGGCCGAGGCGTTTCGATGTGAACAGTTACGATATTTACGGCAAGGTGATTGAGATTTCAGATGGCAGAACCGCAAGTCTCCGCTATGGCGGCGACGCGGATTCGGGCGGGAAGCTTCCGGAAAGCGAGGTGAAACTCGTCTCCCTGTTTCAGGGGCCTGTCGCGTTTGACGAGAGCGGCGAGGCGGAAATCACGGTTGATCTGCCCGACTTCAACGGCCGGCTCCGGCTGATGGCGGTCGCGTTCGACAAAGATCGCTTCGGATCCGGGGAGGCGGAGGTTACAGTGGCTGCTCCGATTGTCACACAGTTGGCCGCGCCCCGTTTTCTCGCGCCCGGTGATCACACCGAACTGACCTTGGACATACACAATCTCAGCGGGAGTGAACAGGAGCTGACCATAGAGATGAGCGTAAGTGAGCCGCTCGCATTGGAAAACGCGGAACAGACGATTCAACTGAACGATCAGGAGAAAACGACCCTCCGTTTTCCTGTCACCGCCTCGCTTATGTTCCCGGGAACCGGGCCGATGTCGGGTGACATCCGTCTGCTTCTTGAAGGGGATGGGATCACCCTGAATCGTGAATGGAAACTCGGCATCCGTCCCGGCTACCCCGCGACTGCCCGCAAGATTCGCAAGCTTATTAAAAAGGATGAATTGTTCACACTCGACAGCGCGCTGATTTCGGATCTGATACCGGCCACGACAGAGGCAGATTTGAAAATCTCGCCCGTTATCCCCCTCAATATCCGGAACGCCATGAAAGGGCTGATCACCTATCCTTACGGATGTCTGGAGCAGACCACCAGCCGCGCATATCCCCTGCTCTCTGCCACACCTGAGCGGGTCGCCAGATACAATCTGCCGCACATCAGCCACGAGGAGCGGATCAGCCGGTTGGACAAGGCGATTGAGCGGTTATCTTCCATGCAGTTGGCCTCGGGCGGTTTCGGATTGTGGAGCAAGAACAGCCCGGAAGCCCCATGGCTCACCGCTTATGTGACGGATTTTCTGCTCACCGCCCGGGATATGAGTCTGAATGTGCCGAACAAGATGCTGAACAAGGCGTTTAAGCGGCTCGGTCATTATCTGCAACGCGGCGCGCCGCTGTCCGGTTACGGAAGCAATCAAAGAAAAGCGCATCTTGACTTTGCGGTGCGAAGTTATGCGGCATACATTCTGTCCAGAATCAATTCCGCGGAACTCGGCACACTGCGCACACTTTATGATAACCATAGCGACGAAGCCGGGTCCGGGCTGCCTTTGGCGCACCTTGCCATTGCGCTTCAGAAGATGGGAGACCATAAACGCAGCAAGGAAGCCTTGAAACTGGCGGGCCAAAAGCGGCGTGAGCAACATGGGTACTGGGGAGACTACGGCAGCCTTGTCCGGGATCTGGGCCTGACCATCGCGCTTCTGATTGAGCATCACGCGGATGAGATCGAGGGCTTTGACCAACTGATGCTGGATATGGAGGAGGAACTGCGCCGGCGGAGATGGCTCAGTACCCAGGAGAAATATGCCCTTTTCAAAGCGGGCCTCGGTCTGGACGGTCGGGAGGGACAGGAATGGAAGGGAAAGCTTACCATTGCAGGCAAGGAGACCGGGCTGCATAAAAAAGGGTCATATCTCATCTCTCCCGGCGTGAAAGAGATTGTCGGCGGGGTCTCATTCGCTTCGGAGACTCCCGGTTTTCTGTATCTCTCCGCCATTGTCAGCGGCTACACAAAGACGCCGCCTCCGAAAGATGATTCCCATATCTCCGTGATCCGGGAGTTGTATGACACCGAGGGAAAAATCATTGAAAGGAATGAATTCAAGGTCGGCGAACTGCTTGTGGCGCATCTTGTGATTCGGTCCAAGAAACAGCGGCTCCCTGATGCGCTTGTTGTTGACCTGCTGCCGGCAGGGTTTGAGATTGAAAACCAGAACCTGAGACACAGCGTTAAGCTGGATGATATCCGGATTGAGGGGAATTCCTTATGGCGTCTGAAAGAACAGACACATATTGTGCATGAGGAGTATCGGGATGACCGGTATGCCGCGGTTGTGGAGCTGTATGAGAATCATGCTGCCCATCTCTTCTATCTGATCC
>JAUCGI010000183.1 GCA_030378035.1 Desulfobacterales bacterium HSG2 | reverse complement strand
CGTTTCCCGAAGATCCCATTGTGGGGGAAGAGGATGCGGGGATACTGCGGGATAATCCGGATATCTGCCGGCAGGTATCGGACCTTGTGAACGAGCATACCGACGCGGTAACAGAATCCCGTATGCTGGAAGTCCTTGATTTCGGATCCCGTGACACTGATTTTACAAAACGCTTCTGGACCGCGGATCCGATTGACGGCACAAAGGGTTTTCTCAGGGGGGACCAGTATGCTGTTGCCCTGGCTCTGGTGGAAAACGGGCAGATTGTGATCGGCATCCTGGGATGCCCGAATTTTCAGGCGGATGACAGACAACCGGATGAGGGAAAAGGATACCTTTTATATGCGGTCAGAGGAGAGGGTGCTTTTATGATGCCTCTGAAGGGCGGCGACCGGAAGCGTATCTCTGTTGACGCGCTCACCAGTGCAGAAAAGGCGCGTTTCTGCGAGTCTGTGGAGAGCGCGCACACATCACACGGAACCCACAAACGGATTTCCGATACTTTGGGAATCACATCTCCCCCATACCGTATAGACAGCCAGGCAAAATACGCGGCTGTGGCCTGCGGCAGCGCTTCCATATACCTCCGGCTACCCGGTAACAAAGAATATCGGGAAAAAATATGGGATCATGCTGCCGGCGCTGTTATTGTCAGTGAAGCCGGCGGACAGGTGACAGACTTCGGCGGAAAGGCTTTGGATTTTTCAATCAGCAGAAAACTTGAAGGTAACACAGGCATCCTTGCAACCAACGGGCATTTGCACCAACAGGTCCTGCGGGCCATTTCGGAAGTGGTCTGATTTGGGTCCTCTTGCTCTTAATCTTGCTCCTACTCTTGCTCCTACTCTTGCTCCTACTCTTGCTCTTAATCTTGCTCTTATTTTTAATCGAATGTACGCGAGCAGATTAAGAATTAAGAGCAAGAGCAAGAGCAAGAGTAGGAGCAAGAGCAAGAGCAAGAGTAAGAGTAAGAGTAAGATTAAAGACCGAGTTCCTTGGCAATTCCCGACATCGCCTCAAGACTGAGCGCCACAAATTCATTCAGCGGGATCCCTGTTTTTTCACATTCCATGATCCGTTCACGGCTGACTGCCCGGGCAAAATGCGGGGTTTTCATCCGCTTTGTAACCGATTTCGGTTTTACACTGGCGATCTTTTTGTCCGGATATACAAGCGTTACCGCCACAATCATTCCGGTGATGGTCTCTGCGCATGTGAGCGCGTGTTCAAAAACAGTTGACCGCTCAAGCCCCAGTCCCTCAGCATTATGTTTCCTGATCACATCTGCAATCAGAGGAGACACCCCTTTCTCTTCAAGTATCCTGGCCCCTTCTTCACCATGACGGGCCGGGTCTTCATTGACCATTTCATAATCAAGATCATGGAGAAGTCCGGCAAGCCCCCACATTTCCGGATCTTCACCAAATCTAACCGCCAAAGCGCGCATGATCGCCTCAGACGCAACACAATGTGAAATCAGTTTTTCATTTTTCAGATGCGTTTTTAAAAGGTTCATGGCTTCATCCCGTGTGATACCGGGATCTGTAACAGTTGACATTAAATCCTCCTGTATTATTCTAAGGGTTAAGGGAGTAAGGGTTAAGGGTTAAGGGTTTAAGGTAAGGTTACTCTTTAAGTGCTAACCTTACCCCTTAACTCTTAACCCTTATCACCCTTATCATCAACAGTGAAAAAGAACAAGGAGGATTATATTGAAGCCGGGAAAAATCATTACCGAAAAGAATGAAATCAGGAAAATACTTTCAGACTCCAAGACCATCGCGGTGCTGGGCCTGAGTCCCAAACCGGAAAGAGATTCCTTCATGGTTGCCCGATATCTCAAGGACCAGGGATACAGAATCATTCCGGTCCGCCCCGCGCAAAAGGAGATTCTGGGAGAAAAAGCATATCATTCCCTCGATGATATCGGGGAGACGGTCGATATTGTGAACGTGTTCAGAAGGTCTGAGCAGATCATGCCCCATGCCCGGGAGGCGATTCGCGTCGGGACAAAGGTTTTCTGGATGCAGCTAGGCATTGAAAATCAGGAGGCTGCGAAACTCCTGACAGAATCGGGCATTGACGTGATAATGAACAGATGTATCAAGGTGGATCATGGAAACTTCTGCAAATAACAGAACAACATACAGGGAAAAACGCCGCAAAGCCCAAAAAATTCCCTGCCACTGTTGCACAGCGGCCGGAACTTTCTGCTGGAGATGTCGTTGCGGATTCAGCATCTGCCAAGGCTGCATGGAAGAAAATCTCTGGGGGATGTCTTGCAACGGGATCACTTGGGAATGCCCGGACTGTGGGGGGCAGAATGGGTTTGGGAATCAGTGACGGTTGACAGTTGACGGTTGACAGTTGACGGTTGGTTGTCAGTAGGCGAAGATGTGGCTTTTATAACTTTTAAGTTCTATGTATATGCCGGGGTGGCGCGCTTCTTCAACGGAACGGGTGTAGGTCTGATTGTTTAACAGATCGACGAGTTCAAACTGTCCCGAATACCCGTCAACATCCGGATTTACGCGGCAGGTTGAAATGGCATCAGAATAGTTCACAAGGACCAGTCTTTTTTCAGATTCATATTTCCAGGCCCAGGCCAGTATGTTCGGATAGGTAACATCCCTCTCCCATGCCGGATGGGTCTGTAGGAGAGACCACTCTCCTTTTTTAAATACAGGAGTATTGATTATACGCAGCAACTGCTCATAAAAATCGGAAAGACCTTTGTTTAAAGGCTCAACAGGCTCTCTGCCAAGTTGGACAGGCAGTCTGATTTTTTTTCCCTCAAATTGCCCGTCGTGATAGAAACGCATCCCCTGCAGGGTGCTGATGATAATCGCGGCAGCTTCGGATCTCTCCTCGCCGAATGCCGCGGCCGCCCTTTCTTCGTCATGGTTTTCGACAAATCGCACCGATTTGTTTTGAAAATCGGTCTCTGCCAGCAAATGATCCCTAATCTCTTTGACATTTCCGGCTTTAAGGCGGTCGGTCAGTCTTTTGTCATAAGTATAGTCGAGGCCCAACTGCTGAAGCTCCCATTCCTTGTCCCAATAGACCTCCCCGATAAAAATAAAGCCGGGAGTGACCTTTTTAACGGATTCGACCGCTGCTTTCCAGAATTCCTCTTCAGGCCGTTCAAATCCCGTCTCAGAAAGGACTTCCTTCCATGTGTTTCCGAAGACATCGTTAAGAAGAAGCATCGCCACATCACATCTGACACCGTCACAGAGTCCGGTCAGGTACATGAGCGTGTTCACCATGAACTCACGCGCATCCGGATTGAAGTAATTGACCTGTACGGTATCCTCCCATGCCGGAAAAAAGGGGTCCCGCCCATGGGCAAAAGTTCTGCCATCATTTTCAGACGGCCTGTAAAATGTATGCGGGTCACGAATAAAAGCATCAGAAACAGCTTCAAGAAAGATATAAGGATCCGTCTGAATTAAAGAACTGTCCGCGCTGAAATGATTTGGAACAAAGTCGAGTATCAGTTTCATGCCCAGGTCATTTAATACCGACCTGACATTTCGAACACTCTCCTCAGTTCCGATCGTGGGGCTGACTTCATATCGGTCAACCGCAAAAGGCGAACCGATAACATCCTCACGCCGGAAGTCTTTTAAAGCTTCGCTGAAACTGTCCCGGGTCGCGCCTTCTTTAAAACAATACTTTTCGATTGTGCTTTCACATATTTTCCATATCCCCATTAGCCATATATAATCGAACCCTTTTTCAGCCAGATGTTCCCAATATGACCTGGGTATATCGTCAAGACGCGCTTTTCTGTTTTCGGTATCGAATCTTCTCAAAAAGACCCGTGTATTGATTTGATAGAGATGATGATTTGTTGTCATTTTCATTCATTCAATGAAGCTGTATCCGCGCTTTTTCCCCGGAAGTCATTCCGGCCAGCAATTTTTCAGCTTCCTGCAAAACACTCATTGTTTATAAAATCAAGTTAAACATCTTGTAGGTGTCCCACCTCCTGCCATCATTCAAAGACAGATTGTTTTTTCTCAGATACATATCCAACAACTGAAGAGAAAGTCTGTCTGGAGACCTATTGTCTTTCCTCTGAGTTCCGAAGCGGATTTGATTTCCGGGCGTAAAACAATCCCATCTCCTCCGATACTGTAGTTCTATGGCCGCAATGACAACATTTTTTGAAGATTCACGCTGAGACGGAATAAATTCAAACAATGTCATGGAAACGATATCGTATTTCCCATAACCGATTCCGTAAGTACAATTCTGAAATCCTTTATAGCTAAGGGTAAATTTGTCAAGCTGACTAAGTTCAGCCATTCCTCGAAAAATTTCCAAAGTGGGCCATGAATACACACACATGAATTTTACAGCCTAATCTAGGCTAAGTCGTCTAAACCAGCTAATTTCCTCTGCCCACTTTCTGGCCCCTGTTATTTAAGCTGACTCCTGTTAAAACGGGCATTTCGGTCAAATTTTTCAGGGGCCGGAAACCGGGCAAAAAATAATGGCTAAAAACGGTATTTTTGGACGGCCTAATCAATTTAGAAGGTGTTTGAAAACTAGCCTGCACGCGCATCCCCTGCCCGAAAATCGGGCACGGACACGGGCGGAATCAAGGTCAAAGGGTGTTTTCAAACACCCTCTAAGCATATTGCATTTTTTTAAAAAAATCAAGGCTTTCATGTTTTCAGGTACAATAATAGCAAATTTTTTCAAAAGATTCGGTTTATAATGGGTGTAATTCAAGACTGTAGTACAACGATTCATAAATTCCCCCTTTGTCATTATAAGAGGGGGTGACGAATTTATGATTTGCTGTAGTAGGTAAACAGGATTGCAATCTGCTGATATTCATCAGTCTCAGCTTGTTGAAAATCAGTTTAACCGACATTCGTTAATTACACCCGTTTATAATGAAAAAATATTTGACCTTATGGCTGTAATCTGCTAATTTGTTATCAATTACAATACTTCGGACAGTTTCTGAAAATCAGGGATGATGAAAAAACCGGCCTGCCGAAATCAGACGGTTTCAGTTTTCGGGCTGAAAATCATCAGACCCGCTGAAAACAGCGGGTTGCAAAAAGTGTCCGAAGTATTAAATTAGGG